>JAQSWS010000107.1 GCA_029266495.1 Rariglobus sp.
GCTGCGTATTGTTGCAGAGAAAAAACAACCACGAGCCATAGACGTGGGATCCGCAGGTCAGCACGGGGATGATCCATTGTCCGGTGGACAACGATGCGACGATGATCGCGGCGTGCCCGATCAATAGGGCCCGCGCCCAGCGGACCGGCACCCGGCGGTTCGCGGGATCCGACTCCGGATAAAGCGTCAGCTCCCACTCGCCTCGGAAATTTCCCCGGGCAATCCGCACCATGTCACGGAAGGTTCTGAAAAAAGAGATCGGATAAAAAATTCCGGTTTTCAGGACATGCCAGAACATCAACTTCACCGGCAGGACGACCTCAAGGTCGTCGGGAGCATGCAGGGTATAGCGATGGTGCCGGATGTGGCTGGATTGAAACAGCTCGTGGTTGATCCACCCGAGGAACGCGAAGAGATGACAGAAAAACGTGTTCAGCCCTTTGGTTTTGAAAACCGTGCCATGTCCGAGTTCGTGAACCGCGTTGATCAAAAACGCGGCCGCCATTCCGTAGGAAAAAACCAACCCGGCGGTCGCCCACCAAGGCCCATGGTTGAACGAATACCAGGCGGCCCCGGCCGGAAAGAGCAGGAGCGCCAGGTAGCCCAAGGTCTGGATGCCGGCTTTGAGATCGCTCTTTTCGTGCAGCGCTTTCAAGGCGCCGGGCGGCAGTTTCGTGCGATACCAGCAGATCGACACATTCCGGCGAACCGCTTCGGTGAACTCCGTCAACGGCGGTTCCTGCTTGAGGACGGGGTGAGCTGATTGGGACATGTCCGAACCGTATCACGGCGGGGTTCGATATTGCTTCCAAGATAGCACCGCAGTATTTTTTCAAACATGTCGCTTCCGCCCCAGCTGGCCGCCCGGACCCGGATGGTGTTCGATCTTGGCCAGCACGGAATCAGGTCCGTGCCCGTGCTCGGACGCTATAACTACACCCATGCCAATCCCGCTTTGGTGGACCATAGCCATCCCGGCGCCATGGAAATCTGTCTCCTCGCTCGCGGGCGGCAGACCTATTCGGTCGGCGGCAAACGGTTTCGCCTCCAAGGCGGCGATATTTTTGTAACCTTCCCCGATGAGACCCACAGCACGGGGGGAGCTCCGGAGGAAAAGGGACTGCTTTATTGGATGACGCTGCTCGATCCCGCGCAGACCAAAGGCTCGTTGCTCGGATTGCCGGTCGCTGAAAGCAAAGCCTTGTGGCTGGCCCTCACGCAAACCACCCGCCGGCATTTCCCCGGGACCGCGGATTTAAAAAAACATTTGGACGCCGTCCTGCAGAGCATTCATCTGCCCGACGCAGCCCTGTCGAAGGTGACGAAGATAAATCATCTCATCGGGTTTCTCCTCGCGATGATCGCCGCCCGCACCACCGCATTGGGAACACCCACGCGTCCCCGCTTCGAGCAAGTTCTGGCCTTCGTCAACGCCCACCTCGCCGACCCTGGAGCACTGGCCGTGGAGACTCTCGCCCAGATCGCGGGACTTTCCACGTCACGCTTCAAAACGCGTTTCAAAGATGAACTGGGCGTCCCTCCAGCCGAATACGTTTTGCGAGCCCGGATCGACGAAGCCCGGCGAAGGCTGGCCAGGCCCGATGCCACCGTGACCGACGTGGCCTTTGCATTGGGATTCTCATCATCCCAATACTTTGCCTCGTCCTTCAAGCGCCTGACCAACACCACACCGAGCGCCTTCAGGCAGGCGGCCATGCGGCGCCCGCGCAGCGCCTTCGAATAACCGGTGGATTTTGTGATTGTCCCAAGGGATGCCGGGATTGGTGGCACTCCACGCCTGACAGGTATGCGGGCAACCCGGCGACGAGGCGTTTGCCACCAGTTTCCTCCTCTCCCCGTGAAAGGAAAGATTGAGCCTGCGTAGGCATCGAACACTTCATTCTCCCATGACTCCCTCCTGCCCTCAATGCCGGCAAACCATTGTTGCGGACGACATCAATGTGGCGAAGGACCTGGCGTATTGCCGGAGGTGCAACACGGCTCACGAGTTGTCGATGCTCGTCGAAGAGAGCGCACCAGGCGGCCGCCTCGACCTGAGGGATCCGCCACCCGGCATATCGCAAATGCAGGATACGCTCGGGACCGTGATCATCGCCTCCCACCGCTCATGGGGCATGGCGCTCGGGTTGCTCGCGATGACCTTGTTCTGGAACGGAATCGTTTCAGTGTTCGTCGCAGTGGCCCTTAGCGGAACCCTTCATCATCTCGGAGTCATTCCACCCGATTGGTTTCCCGCACCCAAGATGGACGGCAAGATCATGGGGCGCGGTGAGCTGATTTTTCTATGGCTTTTCCTGACTCCCTTCATCGCCATCGGCACCGGAATGGTGCTCGCCTTTCTTTCCACCCTGGTAGGCAGAACCGAGGTGCGTATCCGGCGGGATCAAGGCTCGGTTTTTGTCGGCATCGGACGGCTCGGCTGGTCACGTCGCTTTGTCCCCTCCGAAGTCAAACGCGTGATTCTGGTGGAGCATGCCGCGCGGGATAGCCGCGGCCAGTTCGAGATCCATATCGAGCACGCAAACGGAAAGAGGCTCAAATTCGGTTCTCTGCTCAAAGAGGAGCGGCAGGTGTTTTTGATCGCCGCCCTGAAACAGGCCCTGCCCTAGGCGATTCGGATCGTCCGGATTTTCCTCCCACCGCCCCGAGCCTCCTTCATGAAATTAAACTGCCCCACTTGCGGCCAGCCGTTGCGCGCCGAGAACATCAACCTCCAAACCGACCTGGCGTTGTGCACCGGATGCAACCAGGTCGCCCGGCCCTCTGCGCTCGCCGATGCCGGCTTCAGCGCCGCTGCACTTCAGAATCCGCCCAAAGGCGCCTGGTTTCGCCAGCGTATGAACGAGGTCGTGATCGGCGCCACCACCCGGCACCCCATCGCCTTCGTCCTCGTGCCGTTCATGTGCGTGTGGTCGGGACTTGCGCTGGGTGGCATCTATGGCACCCAAATCAAAGACGGTGAGTTCAACCTGGTCATGTCACTCTTTGGCCTGCCCTTTCTCGCAGGCAGCATTCTCTTCGGGTCGATCGCGCTGATGGCGGTGTGCGGCAAGGTCGAGGTGCGCCTGCGTGACCGCCAGGGAATCGTTTTTGTCGGCATCGGCCCGCTTGGGTGGAAACGCGGCATCAATCTCAACGAAGTGGACTCGCTTACCGAAGAGGGCTGGGCGATGAACTATCCCGGCGGTCAAGGCATCGGAATCGTCCTGCAAGGCCGGACGCGCCTCCGCTTCGCGACCAATCTCACCGAAGCCCGGCGCCATTTTATGTTCAACGCATTGAAGGCGGTAAAAGCAGGAAAGGCATAACGAAGGGGTTCTTAAGCTAAGGGCATCTCCCCAAACGCGCCTCATTGACACGGCAACCTCGTCTCCGTGTTTTTAACCGCTGACCCATGGCTCCCGTTCACCCCTTTCGCCGCTGCGTTGCAGCCTTCGCCTTCGTTTGCCTGCTCGCCGCTCCGCAGACGGCCCGGGCCGTCCTGGTCGGAGTCTATGACCCCGACGCCGGATCGTTCACCGTCCAGCTCACGCTGAACGACCTCGTCGGCGCCACTGCTCTCTACAATCAAGGAGTGCTCGGTCAGAATGCGGTGGTCGCCAACATCGAGGCCGGCTTCGTGGGCACGGATAACGACCCGCTGGGCTCCCAGCCGATCATCCGGCTCCCGACCGCATCCGATGGCGCCGGCGTCGTCGAACATCACGCCACCATGACCGGCCACGTGCTGGCTGCACGCGGCTCTTTCACCGGCAGCGGATCGTATTATCTTTGGGAACTGGGCCTCGCCCCGATGGCGACCTTTTACTCCGGTGCAATCGCCACCGAAATTTCCGAGAACGGAGATTTCGATCTCAGCGAGAAATCGTTTTTCACCCCGTATTATCACGCGATGAAAGGGTGGAGTTCGTCGGGCATCGACTACGTCGCCGCCGATGTGATCAACAGCAGTTGGGGCGACTCGGCTCTCAACAATGGCAGCGACCTCATGGCGCTTTCGCTCGATGCACTGATCTATGAGACAAAAAAAATGGTCGTGGTGTCCGCCGGCAACGACGGCCCCACCGGACAGGTTGGTTCGCCGGCCTCCGCGATGAACACGATCACCGTCGGCGCTCTTGGAGGACCCGCGGATGCCCTCCCCTACACCACGATCGCCGAGTTTTCTTCCGGCGGCCCCAACGACTACTTCCTGCCGTCCAACGCCGCAGGCACCGAAGGCATCACGATCACCGGCGCACGTGCCTCCGTCGATATCGTCGCCCCCGGCGAGGGCTTCGTGCTCGCCTACGATGGCGCCACGGACATCGCGTATGTGAACGCCGCCGGCACGAGCTTCGCCGCTCCCACCGTCGCCGGCGGCCTCGCGCTGATGGTGGACGCCGCCCGGCAACTTTCCGCTCAAACCTACGTCGTCTCGACCGGCGACACCCTCCACGTCGGCGCCCGGCTTTCCGACAAGCTGATCGATGCCCGCACCATGAAGGCGATTCTCCTGACGTCGGCCAACCGCAACCTCCCCGGTTGGGACAACGGTCAAACCGCGGTGGATGCCGACGGGCGCACGATCATCCGGACGACGCAGGCGCTGGACTGGCGTCTGGGCGCGGGCGCTGCGAATTTTTCCAACGCGCTCAACATTATCACGTCGGTGAGCGCCCATAATTTCACCAGCGATGGAAATCGGATCGTCGAGCCGGTCGGCAACAGCTTTTCGGTGGGCGCCGCCGGCTGGGATTTCAACACGCTGTCGTTTTCCTCCAACGACCTGTTCACCTACGAAATCGAAACCCTGTTGCAGGCGACGAACGTGTTCGCCGTGTCGCTCGTCTGGTTCACCGAAGCCGGATACCAGGCGACGCTCGGCACGGGCAACCAGGACGTGAGCCTCGAAAGCGCGACCTTCGGCAGCTTCATGGACCTCAACCTCAAGGTCTACCTCAAGGCGGCCGGGGATGAACTCTATGCACTCTACGCCGAGTCGGTCAGCCTGTATAACACGGTCGAGTTCCTTCAATTCGAACTGCCCTACGACGCCTACCTGCGCTTCGAAGTGGTGATCGATGGGACGGTCTACAATTTCACCGACGCCGACCTGGTGGATTACGGCATCGCGTGGCAAACCACCGCCATCCCGGAACCCGCGACTTGCGTGATCCTCCTGGGTGCCTCCGCGCTGATGTTCGCGATCATCCGCCGGCGTGGCTGCAACAGGCGCGCACAGGACTGAAAGCCCCGCACCTCAGCCTGCAAATCAGGCTTAATGCAGCGCCTCGACGCTGGTCCACCTGGAGATGGCGACTCCGATGAGAACCCAGTAAAAAACAGCCCAATACTGCAGAGGCACAAAAAAGATCGTATTGGGAACGCCCTTCACCGTCTTCCCGCTGGACCCCATCCGCAGGACCTTCTTCTGGTTGGTCAGCCACCCGATCACAAAGATGACCGCGCCGAATAAAAACAGCAGAGACCAACGCAGTAAAGCGATGGTCCCCGGAGCAATTTCCGGTCCCAAGAACCGCAAGCTGTTCAACAACGCCACGGACAGAACGGCACCAATGATCACAACCAGTGTAACCCAACCTGTGTAGAAGATCATAGATAACTGTGATCAGCCTGTAGCCTAATGCATGGAGACCATGCGCCTTCATGCCGACTCGTCATGGATGTTCCGTTGCTAACCCCATAAGACCAGGTGTATTTTCCGGCACGCGTCCCCCGTGCTTTGGTCTGCCTGTAGATTCATTTCTTTGGTTCGCCTTTAATAGTTTTTCCGGAATTCAGAAGTCGTGAGCCATCGACCTTTCTCGATTTCAGCCTTCCCCTTAACTGCTTCAGTTATGGCGCGGACAACGTGAGGGATGCCGTCCTGGCGTGGTTTAATTCCAAAGAGGCTTCTAAGAAAACTGGGCTCCCTTACCTGAACGGCCCAATAATAGCGCGTGTCTTGATCTCCTGGTATCCAGTTTATGAATAAGGCGAAACGCCTTGCTCCGTTTTCGAGGCCAAACTCCCACCCTTCGGTCGCCATGACCACCGGCTCAACGCTGAGCCCATTTTCTCGTAATGTCCTATGCAGAAAGCATGCGACATCCCGTCCAAGCGGGGTATCAGTTGGTTCGTCACTGAAAGCAAAAGCAGCGCTTCTGAACACAAAAACAGAGAAAATAGAATCATTTATGATCGTAGGCTGCACCGGCCGCTCCTCCTGCTGCGGTTCCGGAAACCACCCCTTTGAGGGCCGATGAACTACCATGCCATATGTATCCTGCCGGGCCGTAAGGTTGCAAGGCAGGCGAAACGTTAGCAGCTCGCCAAGGCTCACCTTGCAATAAACGCATTCCTTGCGCGGTTCTTGATCCAAATGCAGGTAAGTTCTTCCTCAGATGCCTTTACACGGGCTTACGCCTTTAAGACCTTCTAATATAATAGGCGCAACAACCTCGCCATAATCGGCATAAACATCACGCGTCGAAATAATATACTCATCCTGAAAGGGTGCATGCACCAAGTAAGAGCGACAAAAGATCTCAATCTCCTTTCTTTCTTCCCGAGATCGGGTGGCTGCAAACTCCAGAAGCTTCTCCAGGCGAAATCTCCACCGATCGAGCCTTATACAGGAACCGTCCCCGGGAAGGGTGATTGTAGAAACATCACACCCGTCGCTAAAAGTCACTCCCGACAATCGCGCTCTCTCGAACGAGACACCGGTCATTTTATTCACACGGGGAGAACCAAATTGATCAACGTCGCCAGGCAATGCAAAGCCGCCCCGGAACCATACATCCTTAACATTGCCACTGAACGCGCACTGGCTGAATGAAGAAGCATTGAAATCCGCTCCCTCCAACCGGCAGTCGCTAAACGTAACCCAATCAAATTCCGGCCGAATAAATACCGTTCGCCTGAAGTCAGCCTCTACAAAGGTCGTCCGCTGGAACTTAGAACCGCGATAGCCTAATGCAGCTTCCTTCAGATTCGCCCCTACAAACGAGCATCCAACAAACCGATTCCCGTGATCGGCAATCCCCATCGCAGAAATATCATTAAAGAAAACCTCCTCAAAGTAGCATGCTTCCAGCCATGCTTTATTAAATGAAGCACCCGTCAGGTCGACTTTCTTCATTTGGACGCGCCTCATGGTTACGTTAGGCGAAAGCACCAAACCTCTTAGGTCGATATGATCTCCATATAGACCAAATGGCGAGGAGTTTACTTCATATCCACGGGGAATCTCATGCATCAGTTCCTTGATAAATTCAACCCCGGCAGTGGATTCCCACCTTTGCTTTAACTCAGATTTTGCCATGTCACGTGCGTAACAATTGCCATTACTTCATCAATGGGAAAATAAGTAAATCAGTGCCATCGGATCTACCCACCTCCTGACCGAGATAGCCCGGCCCTTCATTAAAGGGCCGGGCCGGACTAGATGCACAGAGATTTAATATATTCAATTAGTTGATAAAAGAGTTCCGCCGTTTCCGTATTTTTGCACATGCGCAGGCCATTGCGCCGGCGTGGTCATGTCCCACCATAGGTTTGTCCTCGTCTGCCTGAAGTCCGGCCCCCGTGTATAATTGCTTTGTAGACTCCTGAGGAATGGATCCTGCCTTACATATGCACGGGTGCGCACATCAATCCGATTTCCACGAAATGCGGGCTGCAAATTCGGATTTCTCTGAATTGCCGCGGCTTGTTTAGGCGTAAATGCCCTCATCCCCAAGCTATCCACTTGACGCGCGGACACGGTCGTAAGGGCCCTCAGATCCATGGTAATGAGCCCGCGATTGATGTTTTGAGTGGCGCTTCGGGTTTCGGCGATATTTGCCAGCACACGAGCGCGAATCGCAGCACTACTGTCTACAGTTGCCGAGGAAATCGTGGGCGACGGCGACGATACCGAAGGACGGATGCTAACTGCCGAGGCACTCCAACTGCTGCTAACCCCGCTTACCATAGAGCCGCCCAGCCTCGCACCAATACCTCCCGTTGCCAGGCTGCCTATAAACTGCCCAACGCCCCTTGCGCTTATCGCATAGTCGTTTTGATGCCATGTATATAGGCCATAGGCAGCGGCTGCAACTCCGAGCACAATGGCCGCCGGTGCCGAAATCGCGGCGACTGCTCCGATAATGATCCCTCCGATCAAGCCCCCGATCGCGCCCTCCGCCAATCCCATACCGAAATCGGCGAGCATTGAGGATCCGCTGCTGTAGGATGGTGAAGAGTAGTTCCACGCGCCGACCGAAAGCCGTCCATCGGGGTCGAGTTGGTTGACGGGGTCGCCGTTGGCGTAGTCGTAGAGCGACATGCTTGCTGCGTGCCCTTCGGGGTCGGCCGAGATGAAGCGGCCGGCGGAGGGATCGTAATAGCGGGCGCCGAGGTAGTAGAAGCCGGTCGGGTCGAGTCGCTTGCCTTTCCAGGAGAGGGTTTCGGCCAGGCTGGTGGTGTGCGTCAACAGGGTGACTTCCGAACCAGGCAGCGGGCCGTAGCCGCTCACGCGGGTGCGGTTCCATTCGATGGCGCCGTTGCGCACCAAGCCCACTGAATTACCCCAGATGTCGTCGATCACCGCCAGGGTCTCACCGCCCTCGGTGATCAATGCCTCCAAGCCGCCGATGCCGTGCAGGCCACCGTATTCGCCGTCAAGGTCGGGGCCATGGACTTTCCAAGTCTTTACGCCGGCGGCGATCACGCCGATCTCCAGATTTTCAACCAAGGGATCGTAAATGGAGCCGATGGTGTAGGCCGCCGCCACGGGCACGTTCAATGCCACGGGTTGCTCCCGGGTCTTCAAGCGCCGTCCGGTCCCGTCATAAACGGCGGTCCAGTCGAAGCCCTTGCCGGCATTGTCGCGTTGCACGACTTTGATCAGGCGTCCCGCCGAATCCCACGTCAGGGACTGCGTGCGTCCGTCACTCCAAAGACGGTAGGTAAGGTTGCCGGCTTCGTCGTAGGAGTTGGTGATCGTTTCCGCGGCGGATTGAACCGTAAACGTGCTTTGCGCGCCCGCCGTGAACTGCCCGCTCGGGTGCGGAGCCTTCACGTCGAGCACATGGGTGCCCACGCCGACCTTGAGGCTCGCAGCCCACTGGCCGGCCGGATCGGCCCAGCCGGGGTGGCTCACGCCGACCACCGGCACGCCGTTGAGCGCAACGTTTACCCGCTCCGCTCCGAGCGCGTAGCCGCTGGCGGGGATCGTGCGCAAGGCGCCGTTGGTCGTGTCCTGCGTCACCCGGGCAAGCACGCTTTGCGACACGACGCTCCATTCCCATTGGGCGGGCGCGCCGGCGCCCACCTCGGCGGACGTGCGCACGCCGACACCGGCGGTGCCGTTGTCGAACGTGTAGGTAAGGGTCGCGCTCACTCCGGGGGCGGGCGAGTAGCCTTCCGTGAGGAGTTGTCCACGGCTGTTGTAAGTGTAGGCACGGGATTCGTTCCAGGCACCCACGCCGTTGCGGGTGGTGGCATAGGTCGCGAGGGTCGTGTTGGCGCGCCAGGTGGTGGCTTCAACGCTGGTTTGCGCGCCCACCGTGATCGTCTGCTGGGTGATGCGACCGGCGGCATCGCGGGTATTGATGGCCAGCGAGCGCCAGGGATTGCCGCGGCTGGTGAGCAGACCGGTGTCGGCATAACCGAAACCGTAGGCCTGACCATTGGCCGTGACCTGGGTGAGCCGGCCATCAGCGCGGTAATTATAGGCAAAGAGCGATCCGGCGAGTCCGGCATCCGCTTCGTCAAGCGAGGTGCGGCGACCGGCGGCGTCCCAGGTGTGCGTCACGCTGGAATGCGGGAGACCGCCAACCTGGACGTTTTCGGTGATGAGCTGGCCATAGCCATCGTAGCTGCGCGTCACGCTTACGGGCGGACCGTTGGCAGGATTGGCGTAGGTTTGTTCCTGTTCCGTGAGGAGGCCGCGTTTGTCGTAGGCATAAGTGCGGGTGAGGTCGGCGGTGCCCGGACCCGAGGCGGCCACCGAGGCGGGGCGCAGGAACGCGTCATAGGCGGTGGTGTGCACGATGCCACGGGGATCCGTGACGGTGTGCAGTTTGCCCTTGGCCGCACCCGAAGTGTAGTAAGTGTAGCCAAATTGGCGGGAGACGGTGGAACCGTTGTTCAACGCCTCGGTGGTCAGGCGTCCGGCGGTGTCGTAGGTGCCGCTCCACGTGAGGCCTCCCGGCATGACGCGCGAGGTCAGATTGCCTTCGGCATCGTAACCCAACGTGGTGGCCGCGCCATCGGGAAGAGTCTGCGTGGCAAGGCGACCGAGCGCATCGTGCGCGTAGGCGGTGACGTGACCGAGTTCGTCGCGGGCGCTGACAAGCAGGCCGCCGGCGTCGTAGGTGGAGACCGTCCTGGAACCGTCACCTTTGATGACGAGCACGGGATTGCCGGTCGTATCGGTGTAGGTCGTGGTGACGAGCGCGCCCGGACCGGTGCCTTCGGTGACCGTCACGCTGTGATGATCGGCCGGGTAGGCATAGGTGGTCTGGCGAACCACGGCGTTGGCCGGATCGCGCACTTCTTCGGAAACGGTGCGGCCGAGAATATCCTTGGTTGTGATCGTCTTGTTGCCAAGGGCGTCGCTGACGGTGGTGACCTTGCCGGAGGCGTCATAGAGGGTCGTGAACACCTGCTGGGCGGACGAGGCGGTGGCTCCTGGCCCGGTCTTCGTTTTCACGCGATCCAACGCATCGTAAGTGGCGGTCACGGTGAGGCCTTCCTCGTCAGTCGAGGATAGCAGATTGCCACGGCGGTCGTAGGTTTCGGTGGTGGTGGCGAGCGTCGCGCCGGCGGTGGTTTTGAGCACGCGGGTGATGGTGCGGGCGTGATCGTCGTAGGTGATTTCCCGATACGTTGCATGCGTGACGGGCTCGCGCTGCACGCGTCCATCGAGGTAATAGCGCCATTCGAGCACGGAACCATCGGACTCGGTCTTATGGCGCGGCAGGCCGCTCTGAGTATAAAGCGTGGTGGTGACGCCGCCGAGCGCATCGGTATGGGTGGCGATTTCGTCGCCGGGTTCGTAGGTCCAGCTTTCGGTGGCGAGAAGGGTGCCGGTGGCGGTGCCCTGATAGCTGCGGCGCTGGGTAAGGCGGCCGATGTCGTCATAGTCCATGACGGTGGAATTGCGACGGGCGTCGCGCGTCTCGATGCGGTTGCCAAACTTGTCGTAACGATGGAAGACACTGGCGTAGCGATCGTCGCCGAGCGGGGCATATACGCCGTCGAAGGCGGGCTTCACGACGCTGCGTTGTTGCGTTTCCTCGATCAGGCGGCCGGCGCCGTCGTAGAAACGCCAGGCGTAGTCCTCGGGGCCGGAACGGGGGCCGTCCACCCACTCCACTTCACCGTTGGCGTTGTAGTAGGTATAGTTCCAACCCTTGAGCACGCCGGCTTCGTCGCGGCGCTCCTCCGCGATGCGGCGGCCCATGTCGTCATAGGCGTAGGTGATCTTGCGTCCGAGTGAATCGACATGCTCGATCAGTTCGCCTCGCAGGTTGTGGCGCAGGGTGGTGACCACGGCGGGGTCGGCGGTGCCGGTGGCCTGCGTCTGCGAAGTGACGAAGCCATTGTCATTATAGGTGAAGGTGATCGTGGCGGCATCCGAGGTGCCAAACGCACGGGTCTCCGACTGGAGCAGGCCATAGGCACGCGGAATGGCGGAGCCGACGTTGAAGTAGGTTTTCTTCAGCTGCGAAACGAGCCCGGAGGTCGAACGCTTCTCGACGGTGGTGGGCAGCCAGGCCTGGTTTGCATCCTCGTAGAGCACGACCGTGCGGTTGCCCACGGGGTCCGTCGTATCGGTGATGAGGTTGCGGGCGTTGTAGGCGTAGCTGGTGATCGCGACGTCGGGCGTGGTGTCGCCGGTGAGTTCACCGGTGGTCCTGGCCTCGGTGAGGTTGCCTTTGGCGTCGTATTTAAACTCGGTGACGAGCCCGCGCTTATCGACGCGTTTCTTGAGACTGCGCGGATAGGCGCCGGTGGAAGTGTCGGTGGGCGCATACCACTCCTGCACGATCTCCTGGGACAAAGGATCGGTCACCTTGGTGAGCTGGCTGTTCACGTAGTCGTAGCGGCCGACGCGGCTGTAGGCGTCGGTCACGAGGGTATGCCCCGTGATGGTGTCGTCGCTGTTGACGGTGTGGGTGTAGGCGAACGTCGCGTTGGTGACGGGCTTGAGGTCCTCGCCCACGCTCGCACGTTGCACGGTGACACGTCCCTGCGAGTCGTAGTCGTTTTCCAATACACGGCCCGCGGGCTTGGTCTCGCGGATGATGAGGTGCTTCGAGTAGGTCTCGGTCTTGCTGTTTACGACCTCGGTGTCGTGCTTGTAATCGTAGTCAATGACACTGGCGTCGGGCAGGCGCACCTGGATGAGATCGCCATATTGGTCGTAGCGGTAGGACAGGCGGCGGCCGTCGCCGGTGTAGACCTCGTTGATGTGGCCGAAGGTGTCGTAGTAGAAGCCGAGGAAATTGCCGTTGCTGGCCTGCACGCGGGAGAGCTGGCCGTAGCCGGTCCTGGCGGGAGTCATCAGGTCGGGGAAGAGCGCCGAAGCGGGGACGACCTGCTTGGCCTGGCCGGGATAGGCCCACTCGAGTTTGACGGATGCGGTGGAGGTATTGTCGTAATATTCCAGCTTGATCTCATAATACTGGCCGGCGGTGAGCGCGACCTGGCCGGTCTTGGCGGTGACGCCTTGGTTGACCCAGTTGTTGATGATCTGCTGGCCACCGATCCAAAGTCGCACGCCATCGCTCGCGGTGGTGGTGAAGGTATAGGTTCCGGTGGCGGGAGCCAGGATGGCACCGGTCCAGCGAATGCTAAACAAGTCCGCCGGGACATTCACACCGGTTGGTGCGGCTGTGCCGAAACTGAAGTTAATGGTCTTGTCGATGCGGGTGGAACGCAGCTGGCTGTCGGCCAAGGCGGTGCCGTTGTAGTAGTTGCCGGTAAGACCATTGCTGTTCACCGGAAACGATCGGAGCTTGAAGCGGCGCAAGGAGCCGTCGGGACCGGTGAGATCGTAATAGGTGTTCCCGCCCGAGGTGGAACGGGCAAGCTGGGCGTTGAAGAAATTGCCCGTGGATCCCATCGACTTCCCGTTGACATTGATCAGGTGGGGATTGTCGGCGGTGACCGGCTTCCAAAGGTCGGCGGACTGCTTGCGGTAGGCGATGACGGAGCCGTCCATCTCGGCGGCCTGGATCACGTCTTCGTTTTCGCCGACGACGAGATACGGGAAGTAGCCGAGCTTCCAGCCGTAGCCGAAGTCGTTGTCGGCCCGGTTGAGGCTCGAGTAGTTGCGACGGATTTCGAGCGGCATGGGGCCTTCGAGGCGGATGTCCACCGCGTCGACGTAGAACTCGCCGGTCACCGCGTTGACGGGATCGGAGATGCCCTGCGGCACCGAGCTATGGATGTTGCCGTAGTAGCTGGAGGAGCCGGCGTAACCGATGTCGGTGATCTTTGAATACAACGACGAGGATACGATGCTGCTTCCGCCCGTGAAGCTGTAGCCGGTGTCGAGTGAGAACTGGTTCCAGGACGAACTCTGATAGCTGGAGACGTAGGATGATCCCCCGAGGATCGAATTGTAGTTCGACGTGGCGTTCCACGAGGTGGAAATGGGCTGGAAGAAGCTCGGCGAGCTCGGCGTGAAGGTATTGGCGAAATTAAGCGAGGGCGAGTAGCTGGAGCCAATGGAGAGGGAGATGTTCGAGAAGTTCGAGGAGGAGAACGTGCTATTGAACACAGGCGCGCCATAGCCTCCGTTGAGATTGCTGGTAATGTAAGCGGCGCCGCCCTCTGGGTAGATCACGAACGCGCCGATGCCCTTGTAGGACCCGCTGGCTCCCGCGACCGGCCCGGGCGTGATAAGCACGAGCTGATAATCCTGCCAGACCTGATTGGTCTGGAAACCTTGCACGATGGTTGTCCAGGTGGCGGTGCCGCACCAGTCCTTGAGCATCTTCGTCGTGCCGTTGAACGTGTAGTTCACGTTGCCCTTGGCCACGTAGTTTTCCTTGGTCAGCTCGACGAGGCTCTGGCCGTTTTGCTGGGCGCGGTGCAGCAGGCGCACCGTGGAGACGGAGTCGAACTGCTTGAAGTAGGTGTTGATGGCGGCGTGCTCCTGGGCGGAGATGTCGCCGATCGCGAGCACGATGAAATTATCCATGCTGCCGACGCGGGCACCGCCCTTGTCGGGCCGCGCGGTGGCGTTGCCGGCATAGCCGAGCCAGTTGAACGACATGTCCACCACCGGATAGACGAGGTCGATCTCGCCCGAATTGATGAGGGTCCCGTTGGCATTGCGGCGGGCGCCCAGCTTGGCGAGGCCATGGGCGAACGTGGAGGCAATGTTGGTTTTGTGGAGATCGGAAAGATCCGCGTGGCTGCGGGCCACTTTCTCGTAATAGGACATGCCCATGATATAGGCGGTGGTGCCCAGATACACGTCGGCGTCCCCCGCGGCTCCGGGATTGTCGCGAAGTCGTTTTTCCTCGGCCCAGAATTCCTGGGCGTGGACGTCCACCATGCGCTGCGAAACGCGCCCGAGATTGATGCAGATCGCCGCAAGATCTCCCTTGGAGATGCCCAGGACCTGGTCGATCTCGCGCGTGCCGGTGTAGCCAAAGGGATTGTCCCAGCGATAACCGGGTGCGAAGTTGGCCGGCAACGAGCGCTGGCGTTTGTGGACCAGGCGGATCTTGATGTTGTAGTCGGTGCTTCCCACCGCGACCGACGCCTGTTGTTTGAGCAGGATGTTGGAGGTTCCATACGTGCCCGTGCCCGTGGTGCCGGGACGATAGGGCGCCATCGTCAGCAGCATGTTGTGATTGTCGCCGGAGGTTCGCTGGAAGTTGAGAACAAAGCGCCGATTGTGGAGATCGGACGCATTCAGCGCTCCCGTCTGGATGCGTGGCTCGCCGCTGGTCCAGGCGCCGTCGTTGTTGCGATCGCTCCAGACCGTGACCGCGACCGTATCAAAGATATTGGCGAGGCCGCTGAGGTCGTTGCGCACCGTCATCGTTCCGTTCACCTCGGTGACCGACCATGGTTGCGGGAAGTCCTTCCATGCGGAGTAATAATTGCGCCGGTCGCGGGCGCGAATCCCCAGTCCGTCGTAGGCGACGCCCGGGTGGTTCAGCAAAAGCTGCTTTTTGACGAAGGCGGGGAACAAGGTCCCGACCGTGTCGCTTTCGCTGTTCAGAGAAAGGATCGCGCTGTCGTTGAAGAGGTATTTTCGAATCCACTGGAAACCCGAGCGGTAGCCCGCGGGCATGTAGTCGTAAACGTTGCCGCCCTCCTTGATCTCGGTGTCCTTCAGCCAGGGAAAGACGTGCACCCACTTGCGGTTGGCGGAATTGCCGGGCACGGGATCGGGGATCGAAAGCGCCACCCAGGGGTAGTTGACCGGAATGATGGCGGGGACGGTCGGCTCGCCCTTTTCGTCGACCATGCCCTTGAATTGCATGCGGAGGAGTTTCGACATGCGGGTGTTGAGCATCTTGAGCTCGTCGGGGGCCGGAAACACATAAACGGCCGGGTATCCCGCCTGGCGCAGGAGATAGACCAGCAGGGCGGATTGCTCGACCGGAGATCCCTGCCCTTCGAGGAAGGTTGCCAGCGCGCCGCGATTCACGCCGCCGGCGTTGATGGACGCCTCGGTGATGTCGCCGTTGTCGTTGTAGCCGATCGCGTCGGTCAGCTGGATTTCATTCAGCACGTAGTTCGTCAGCGCGACGGGATCGTTGCCCATGTCGGCGACAAACTTGTCAAGAATCGGATGGCGGCGAAGCTCCACTGAATTGTCGAGGGCGGTGTGCGCCGCCACGACGGCACCGAGTTGCTTGGTGACGGTGGTGGACACCGCCTGCAGCTCGGTCAGCGACTTCCCTTGATACTCCGACGGGATCGGCTCGCCGTCGAAATGCGGTGCATGGATAAAGGTCGAGCGCCAGGCCGGGCGCGGCTCGAAGTCCATCGCGCACAGCGGATTCACCGCCGGGATAACCTGACCGTCCGTTGTCAGGATCGCGGTGGTGGGCAGCCAGACTGTCGAACCATTGGCGGTGATGGGAAAGCCGCCCACCGTGCCGACGATGAAGGAATAGTCGGGATTCGTCGCCTCAACGGTCAGGACCATCGGTGAATAAAATCCGTCCTTTACGCCCCACGTGTCCGCACCGCTTCCATCTCCAGGCGATTCGACCAGACGAAGGGTAAAGCTGAAGCCATACGCCGCCAGCGTGCTGTTTTCCACCGCGTAGCCGGTCGTGCGAAAAGCATCCCACTGAGGAGTCCCGCGCCGGGGAATCTGCAAGCCCGCCATATTGACCCAGGCCACGTTGGTGGCGCCGTTGGCGAATCCATTTTTCTGATACACAAACACGTAAAAATCCACGCTGGAGTGGAGGCCCGCGTTCCCGGCGGTCACCGATCCCACCGTGTAACCCTCCGAACGGACACCGCCGTATAACCCAACGCTGTATTTCTGCCCCACATACAGCGGGCTGCCACCCGCTCCGGAACCCATGGCAACGAGGGGATTTTCGATCTTGTAGGCCGGATCATAGGGGGCCGGGGTCGCCGTCTCCAGCATGTGATACACCGTGGCCTCCCTCAGCGGGCTTGAATACAGCGGCTTTACGAGGGCGTTCTTGTCGACCCGCGTGAACCACGGGGAGTCAGTAAACTTGCCGGCATTGTCGCCGGTCGACGCGAGCTCAACGCCCTTCTGGGAATCCAACGGTATGACGAAGGATTGATATTTGGGCTGCGTGGAGGAACCGCGGACAAAGCGCTTGGTTTCGGCGAGTTCATTGGTCTGCGCATGAACAGGGATCAACGTGCCTGCGACCATGGATACGGTCGCGAGCGCCAGCTGGAGGGCTTTGGGAATAGTCATGGTCGCGGAAAGGTCAGGGAATGGTGGAGCCGGTGGCGGGAGTTGTGATGCTGATCGAAAGCCGGCCGACGCCGGAGTCGTTGGGGCGGGCATCCTCGTTGTTGGGAATGCCGTCGCCGTCCTGATGGCCCGTGCCGTTGCCGGCATTGGGGTTCAGGCCCATTGCCGTCTCGTAATTGTCCGGCATCCCGTCGCCATCGGTGTCGGTGATCGTGGTGGCCTGCGCGGTAACGGATGTTCCGCCGGCGGTGAACGTCAGCGTGCTGCTGACGGAAAGAGCCGGGCCCTGCTTGTAGTAAACCACCAGGCGGCCATTGGCATCGGTCTTCAAATCAAGCGTCGTGAACAACAGGCTCACCCCAGTATTCGCGGGCGCCAGCCGGCCTCCCCCCGTAGTGATGGTAATCGAAACCGGAGCCTTCTTGAGCAATTGCCCGGCGGCATCGCGCACCTCGAGCGTGATGCCTTGAGGAAGAAACTGGGAGGGTGCTGAAAACTGGTTGTTACCGGAGACGATCGCGAGGGTCGGCGAGGCTCCACTGTAGAAGTCGAGCGGGTCGGGGTCGGCGATGTCATCAAAACCATTGCCCGTGGTGTCGGGCACCGTCGGATCGGTGCCGAGGACATGCTCTTGAATGTCGGACCAGCCATCGAGGTCGGAGTCCACGGTCACGTCGTGGAAAATCGTCCCGAAGTGGTTCATCAGCCAGGCGTCGGTCACCCCCCGCTGCCCTGAATCGCCGGCGTCGGCAACAAGACGAATGGCAGGGCGGTGTTCGTGCCGCACGGAGACGGCAAGCTGCTCGTTTCCATTGTTGCCCCAGGTCCACACGGTGCCGTCGGCCCTGACCGCCAGCGAGTGCAGAAAGCCCGCGGCGATCCGTTGCACGCCCGACAAACGCTTCACCGTGACGGGCGAGAGCCGGTTCGTAAACGTGGCGTCTCCGAGCTGGCCAAGCTCGTTGTTACCCCAGGCGCGAAGCGTCCCGTCCTGCAAACGCACGAGTGAATGGGCCGTGCCCGCGGCAATTTCCGAGACTGCGGAAAGTCCCGCGACGGTCACCGGACTGGTGCGCAAGGCAACGTCGCCATGGCCAAGCTGACCGTAGTCGTTGAATCCCCAGGAGGACACGGTGCCATTGGCATGACGCACCAGCGAAAACCCGCTGCCCGCCGCCACGTCCACCGCGGTGGACAAGCCCGGCACCTGTGTCGGCGCAAGCACGGCGGCGCCTCCGGAGAGAAGCTGCCCCTGATCATTGTTACCCCAGATCCAAACCGTTCCGTCGTTCTTGCGTGCGATGATGTGATCCAGGCCAACATCGGCCGTAATGATGCCTCCGACACCCGTGATTTGCACCGGCACGGCGCTCGGGTTGGTGGTCCCATCGGCCAGCTGGCCGCCGGTATTCGCGCCCCAAGCCCACACCGTGCCATCGGATTTGATCGCGAGTGACGTGGAAGCATCCGCCGCGACCGCCACGACATTGGACAAGCCCGGAACCTGCACGGGACTCATCGAGGTCGAGCTGGTGCCGTCGCCCAGCTGACCGGATGCGTTCACCCCCCACGCCCAAACCGTGCCGTTCGCAAGGCGCACCAAGGTGTGATGATCCCCGGAAGCAGTCTGCACAACGGCGGCGGGCAACGAGAGTGCCTTGAGTTCGTAACGC
>JAQSWS010000108.1 GCA_029266495.1 Rariglobus sp.
GACCCGTGTGATGGATCATCTGAACAACCGCAGCCAGCACAGCCTGCAGGGCTTCGATAAGATCCAGCGCTTCCGCTTCCCCAAGGATCACGACTGGCGGTCGATCGACGAACTCAAACGCTACCCGCAGGAGATCATCCGCACCGCCATCATTCAGACCCGCCTCGAAACCCCCGCGCAACGCTTCGACAAGCTCATGCGCCACGCGCCGGCGTTCGTCCACGTCCCCGAGGAAGCGCTGATCCCCCTGATGGCCAGGACCGTCAAACGCGTGCGCCACCCGCACCCCTTCACCATCGAATGGAGCACCGGCGACATCGTGTGGACGTATCGCGGCGAGAAGATCCCGGAACTCAACGGCAAGCGCGCCGGCAAAGATTTCTTTGTGCGGTTCCTCCCTGCGAACGTCGACGCCGCCTGGCTCTACTGCGTCGAGAGCGGTCGCCAGCTTGGCGTCATGCAGCGGGTGGGCATCCCACTCATCGGCGACCAGGAGGCCCAGATGGCGGCCGTGGGCGAAGTCGTCCACGCCCGCAGCCTGGTCACCGGCCCAGTCGACGCGCGCCACGCCCCGGAGCGCGCCCAGCGCGACCAGGACAACGAACTAAATGCCGCGATCATCGCCGCCGCCCGCGCCGGCACGACGATGGTCAAGCAGGCCGACCAGGCGACGAAGACCACCCGCAAGCAGTCGGCCGCACAGGAGGCCCGGCGCGAGAAGCTCGCCGCCGATCTCGCCGCCGCCGCCCGTGAACGCCAGCAGGCACCCGTCGACGTCGAAGCACCGACCTCCGGCGGCCTCTACGAGGAGTAATCAATTTCCGACCGCATCCAGAACACAAATACACCGACCAAATGCCTATTAAAACGAAACCCTCCCGCCGAGCACCAAGCCCCCACAGCGTCGAAATCGGCCATGCCTACGTCTTTTTCCGAGACGACCACAAATGGCACGGCTGTGAAGTCTCCGTCATCTCCATCAAGGGCGACAAGATCACCGTGGCCCGCTCCAGTGCCGTCGCCGAGGGATTCCTCGCACCGAAGGGCAGTAAGAAGCGCAAGCTGGAGACGTGGGCCTGCACCAGCCCCGAACTCTGGTAATCGCCAACAACTCACCGACCCAAACGCCGCGCGGCCCTGCGCTAACAGGACCGCGCGACTAGATCGAAAACCAACCGACCATGACAGGCACGAATCAGCATCCGACCATGACATCATCCACATCCATCGACGCCCCCGCGAGCAATGACGAAACCGCCACGCGTGGCGAAGGCCAGATCGCGCTCAAAGAGCACGAGTCCCGCGTAAGCCTTAAAGGCAACATCGCCACTTTCGATCGTCTCTTCGTTCACTACCCCGACAGCGTGCGCGACGACTCCGTCTGGCTTCGCGCTTATTGCGCCACCCACTGCAACGGCGAGCACGCGCTGATCGCCAAGATCGCCGCTTCGCTCGGGATCCAGCAGAGCGACAACTACTGGTATCAGGTTCTCACCGGCCGCTACTTCCGCCCCGGTGGTTCCGCCCCCAAGCTCAAAGAGTTCATCACGCAGATCCGCACCTGGTCACTCCTCCGCGCCAACGAGGGCAAGATCCCGTTTGTCGAGACACGCAACTGGCGCCGCGTAAAAGACTACATCGACACCCGCCGCGATCCCGGAGCGATCTGGAAATTCGGCTTTATTGAGGGACTGACCAGCAGCCAAAAAACGGAGTGCTGCAAACATTACCGCGACCTCAATAACCACTGCAAAACGATCCACATCGAGGCACCCGCCAAGGCCACCCGAAACCGTTTCATCCACAAGCTCGGCAAGGCCTACCTGATGAACGCGTCGTGGACCACAGCCCGCAAGGAGCTGGAACTGGAGACCGTCGTGACGGCCGAGCGCACGATCATCGTCGACAACGTCCAGCGCCTCTTCCGCCCCGACGTGAAGCCCGACCAGCAGCCGATCTTCAACTTTCTCCACGAGCTGCAGGACGACACCGAATGCACGGTCATCTTCACCTGGGTGCCGACCTTCCGTAAGACGATCACCGCCGAGGAACCGTTCTGGCGCCAATTCCTCGCCCGTGGTGGTGGCGAAGACCAGATCCTCAAGCTCGACCAGCGCCTCATCAAGAGCGACATCATCGGCTTCGCCAAGGCCTACCAAGTCGCCAACGACGCGGCCGCATTCCCCATCCTGAAGGGCTGGTCGGAGACCTCGATGGGTGTGCGCGCCTTCAAAGGCCGCCTGCACCTCGCCCGCCTGCTGGCCACCAGCCGCCGCCAGAAAGAGATCAGCGTCGACTGCCTGCGTGAGGTCGAGAACGAGCCGCTCGCGATGCAGTGCGACCAGGAGGACGCAGCATGAAGCTCTCCGAATCACAGAAAAGACGGTCTGCCCAGCGAGCCAACAAGAAGACCCCAACCATCGTCACCAACTGGATCATCGCCGACATCAAAGCGAACATCGAGGCCGAGAGTGAATATCCCCAGGCGGTCACGCGGGCCATTATCCTGAACGACCTGAAGGAGGTAATCAAACTCCAGGACTGCACCTATACACTCCGCGAGGTGCAAGAGGCCGTGGTCTATCTCAACTGCCGCGTCCCGTGTGGCATCATCACCCGTTGGCGCGAACGCCTGCAGCCGACGTTCCAGACGATCGAGTGGCATTACATCGCCGACCAGCTTCCCGACGAGGAAGTCACGGTGCTGGTCGCCTTCAACGCCTCCGGTCAACCAGCGGGCGCATTTCTCCAGGATGGCGTTTGGCGCTACGACAACGGCGGCGACGAGATCCGCAGCGTTTATGCGTGGGCGGACTTTCCCGCGATCCCGCCCGCCAAGCCAAGAAAGGGGGGCAACGAGTGAAACCCGATGCCTTCGATCCCATGCGCGGCTATCTCGACGCCGCACGCACGCCTGAAAGCTGCGCCCGTCGCACCACGCGCCTGGCGCTGATCGCGAGCGCGGCCGCCGCCGCGCTCCTCGCCCTCTGGCTCTTCGCGGGAGGTGCTCTGTGAACCATCTCGCCGCATACCTTATCCGGATCAACGAGCTGCTCTCAAATGCCGAACTGTGCCGATTTTCGGCAAAGCACTCGAAAGACAGCCGCACCCGTTTCGGCTACATCTGTTCCGGCGAGCGGAATCTTCGGGACGCCCGCACGGTCATCACCTGGGCAGACCAGGCCGTCGCCAAACTCAAAGCGAAAGGCCGCGCATGACCACCAAGTCCATCGCCGAACTCATCCAACACCACGAGAAGCAGGTCGAGCTCTACACCCTCTGGGCCGCGCTCGCCGAAGAGGAAGGCGACGATGAAAAGACCGCCGCGCACCTCGGTTTCCGTGATCTCCATAAACAATGGGCCGACGAACTGCGCGAGTTCGGCACCACCCTCGTCGACCACTTCGACGCCCTCACGCGGCCGCTCCTCTCGCGCCCGCTCTTCACCCAACCACTCAACGTCAACCACGCCCGTCATGCTTAAATACGTCCGCCTCTATCACCCGACCGAGTTCGAGATCTTCGTCTTCACCGGCGCAACGCTTTCCCACGAAAAGCTCGCCAAAGCCTACGCCGCCGATGGCTACACACCGATCTCGGCCGGTTTCGTCCAGTTCGGTCCAGCCGGTCTGTTCACCACGCTCGGCGAAAGCGTCAGCCTCAAGCTCAAGCCCATGCCCGACGATGCCCAGCGCATCTACCTGGACTACGCCCACACGGTCGCCCCATTCGTCGGCACCGCGACCACTGCGCACCCGGCCAAATCGGAAACAGTTTCCGATTTGCCGCCCATCAACATCGCCAGCACCCCGCGCCCCGACTGGCAGAAAGACCCGTTCTACTCCGCCTCCGTCAACTGCCGCCCTTAACCCAAATCGGAAACTGTTTCCGATTTCACCCATCCTTAAAATGAGCACCGAACCCATTCCCGCCGGCTACAAACCCGACTCCCAAGGTCGCCTTGTGCCGCTCTCTCAAATCAAACAAGTCGACCTCACCCGAGACGAACTTGTCCTGGGCTTCATCGCCGAGGCCAAGCAACTGAGCGCCGCCCTGCGCGCCTTCCGCGTCCGCGCCCATGACGACATCCAGGCATTCGCCGAACTCAGCGCCGAAAAATACGGCGCCAAGCTCGGCGGCAAAAAGGGCAACCTCTCGCTCGTGAGCTTCGACGGCCGCTTCAAGATCGTCCGCGCCATCAGCGACCAGCTCGTGTTCGATGAACGTCTGCAGGCCGCCAAGGCCCTGATCGACGCCTGCATTACCGACTGGTCGACCGGTAGCCGCGACGAAATCCGCACGCTCATCAATGACGCGTTCAAGGTCGATCGCATCGGCAAGATCGACACCGCCCGCGTGCTCGGTCTCCGCCAGCTCAAGATCGAAGACCCGAAATGGAAGCAGGCTATGGAGGCGATCAGTGACAGCCTCACCGTCGCGGCCTCCCGCAGCTACATCCGCGTCTATGAGCGCGTCGGCAACACTGAGGACTACCAACAGATCAACCTCGACCTGGCCAACGCATGAAAACCACGTCCTTCGCCGCTCTCAGCCTCCCGGAGTGGACGGAATACATGCGTGAGCTGATCCAGCGCGAAGGGCGCGCGGTTCGCGCCGCGACCGGCAACAACACCATCGAGGCAAAGTCCCTCACCGAAAACGACTGGTTTTCGCTCCCGCTTCCCAACGGCGAGCCACACTTCGCCACCACCGCCGAGCGCGACCAGGCACTCACACGGATCCAGACCCCGTAACCATGGACACCATCGGCCACATCGTCACCCAAGGCGGCCTCCCGTGCACCCTCTACAACGCGGCCGCCCAGAAACGCGGTGGCGTCCTCGTGCCTGGCTCGCCCGTCGTCTTCTTCCCCAAATACCGCGACGGAAAAAGAGCGATCGACCGCACGCGTCGCGTGGCGGATTCCCTCAAGGGTTCACTCGTCGACGGCTGGGCCGCGCTCCAGCCGCTGCTGAGTGGCAAGCCCTACGAAGTCGTCCCGGTCACGCGCTCGCACACCGGCGAACCCAAACCGAAGCCAGCCACCGTCGCGAAAGAATGATCACGAAGCTCGATCGCGCTGTTACCCGTTACCTCGTCGTCCTGGCGCTTCCGTCACCGGCACGCCACGACGAGGCCGGGTGGGCGCATCGCCTTGATCGGCTCGACCGCCTCCGCTTCCAAGCCATCGACCTCCTCGTCCGCCGCGCACGCTACAAAAAACTACGCGGCCGCAAAGCCTGGCTCTCAAAATCCAACCTCCACCGTCCGCCACTCGCATGAAGACCGCTCGTGCAGTCGAAGCCGCTCGCGAGATCGCCGACGATCTCGACGCCGTCGCGCTCCAGGTCTGTGACCTGATCGAAGACGCCAAACTGCACCATCTGCACCGCGCCGAGGAACGCCTCAATCGCCTCTACAACTGCGCCACATCCACCGCCCACGGACTGCGCATCCAAGCCACCAAAATCGAGAGCAACCTATGAAATCCGACATCAAAAAACTAAAGCGCGAGATGAAGATCACAGGGAAAGCAGCGCGTAAAATGAACAAGAAGATGAAGCGTGAAACCCCAGGCATCCGCCGCCTCTTCCTGTCATGAACCAGTCCCAAATCTGGAAATACCGCGCAGAGTGGGCGAAGGCATGGAAAGCCCTCCGCGCCGCCGGCACGCCCGCCGCCGACCAGGAGAAAACCCGCAAGCGCTGGCACGTGCTCATCGGCGCCGTCTATCTGAGGGGAAAAGAAATCGGCCAGCCGAAGAGCAGCACCGTCCTCACCAACGCGGAATTTGACCGCTTCCTCAAACGCTGCGCGGCGACGCACACGCCGGACGGCCTGGCCGAGCAGCTCGCGCTCGATGACCAACCGCTGATCCGCCTGCAGAACGCCACCGACCCGCTCCTCGATCTGGTCAAAATGCCGATGGAGGCCCGCGAAGCCTACCTCGCCGGCATCTACAAGAATGTTCAGCGGAAACGTGTCCGAGAGGCCAACCTCCGCGAACTTCCTCTCGCTGAAATGCCCGACTGCGACCTGCAGCTCGTCGTCGTCGCTCTCACGCACACCGTGGAGCACAAGCTCGGCGTCGATCACAACCACCCGCGCACCGGCAAAGGACCCAAGTCCCGCTTTGCTCACGAGGTCGGCGCGAATGGTCAAAATTTGGCCAGCCAAACTCCGGCCAGCCGCACCGCCGCCCACGTCGATCCGACCCTCGCTGTTCCGGAGCAAACCTTCGACCCGTCCGCCCCCTTCGGATGAACACGACGACGGAACTTGGCTTCAAGATCCCGACCCCTCCGGCTTTTTCACCGGAGCACGTCGAGCGCTTGGTCAAGATCCTGGAAGCGGACGGCGG
Organism: Rariglobus sp.; assembly: GCA_029266495.1. GTDB lineage: Bacteria > Verrucomicrobiota > Verrucomicrobiia > Opitutales > Opitutaceae > Rariglobus. The sequence continues at coordinate 6,362 of JAQSWS010000108.1, forward strand.
CTGGCTCACTGCGTCGGATATCGGCGGCCGCGCCGGCCCCGGCATGACCGAGCGCGCCATTCGCGCCGCTGCCAGCGCCGCCTGTCCGCAGGTGATCAGCTACCCCGGAAGCCCCGGCTACAAGCTGATGAAGTTCTGCACGCCCGACGAAATCCATCACTGCGTCTCCGCGATCCAGAGTCAGGGGACCGAGATGATCAAGCGGGCGAACGTCATCAACTGCGCCTATCACCGCTGGGCGCGCAATTCCTCCGCTCGCCGATGAACCAGCTCGTTGAGCACGATGTTTCGGTAGAAAAGCCGGGTATGCGGGCCACAGACACGCTCGGCGCGGCCCTCACGCATCAGCTGCTTAAAAAGCCCAATCAACTCATTCGGGTAACTAAACCGAAGCTCGCTGCGAGAGGCCTGGACGGCCGCTTCGAGAGAATCGCACCTTTCGAGGAAACTACATTGGCTCGGCAACCAGTCGGATCGCCTCATCGCTACGCCAAAGTGCGGAGGGTAGGAGGCCTGCCAGATGAAGAACGTCCAAGTCTTGCCCATCATCACCGTCTCGAACGGCAGCGGAACCGTGAATCGGTAAGAAACCTCCACCCGATCGGTCGGCAGGATGCAGCCCCGATGGCGAGGCGGTGGTCGAGGGGGCTCCATGCCGGCAATTTTCACCCCGTGCATCAGCCGGTCAAGATGCCCGCCAGCCTTTTTCTGCCATGAAACAACACCACGGCCGAGAAGACGTTGCCGGCATCGCTGACCCCGCCGCCCGCCATGAAATGGCCCAGCGCAGCGCCGGCGCCGCAACCAGCGTCCCGGACGAGGTAATTGCCGGCCTCCTGGCCTCGATCAACACCATGTTCTACACCAAGGCCGACGCCCGCGCCTGGTTGGTTGACCAAAAGCCCCTGAAGCTCGCCCTGACCTGGCCCGCGACCTGGCTAAATCAACGCGGCATCGGCCTGCCTCTGGACCGCTACGAGGCGATCCTGCGCGAGATCCTCGCCGAAATCCGTTCACACGGCGACGTGGCCGCGATTCGTCACTTTCCGACCTACCTCCTGCGCTGCGTCAAACTTCGCTTCCAGCACAACGGCGAAACGTTCTACGAAGAAGGCAAGCGGATGCGGAACGTGCTCGATTTGCGATTCCTGAAGGGTCTGGCGAGCCAGCCAGCGCCCGCCGTGGACGCGATCGAGGTTCTCGCCCAGGCTCACCGGATGCTTGCCAGCCGGCGGCCGGCGTCAAAGGCTTGCCCCCAAGATGACGACCAGCCGACCCTGTTTTAAAACCCGCCGAGAAGCCCTTAAGCTCGATTTAAGCGGTCCGGCGGCGACTCGATTCAGTTACCATACTTTTGTCATTCCGGCCTGAAATCGGCCCGACTTACCAAACTGGTCATCCCGCCACCCGAACCGCCGCGCCCGACTCATTCTCCTCTGAGATTAAGGGTTTTTCAGGGCGACTCAGCTTTTCTAAGGGTGTTCCCATTCCTCCCGTCCCTCATCATATAGGCGCGCGGGAGAGCCTCATTCGCAGACCATCCTTTTTGTGCTTTTTGTGGCCAATCTCTCCGGAATTCCGAATCTAACCCGTCGTGCACCCTTTCACCGCCCACGCCTCCGAATCCGTCAGTTCGCTCGGTGAACTGCGGCTGATTGCGGCAATCCGGCGCTGGTTGGGTGCGGCCACGCCACCCGCCCCTTTCGGCATCGGCGACGATTGCGCAGTGCTTCCGCCTTCGCGCCATCCGCAACTCATCACCGTGGACCCGGTCGTTTACGGCGAACATTTCGACGACACCATCCCGCCGCGCGCAGTCGCCGCCAAACTCCTTAAACGCAACCTGAGCGATATTGCCGCCATGGGCGGCCGGCCCCGCGCCGCGGTCGTCGCCCTCGCGCTCGATCCCCGGGTCAGCACGCGCTGGCTCGAACAATTCTACCGCGGGCTCGCCGGGGCCGCCCGTGCCTGCAAGGTGCCCATCGCCGGCGGGGACATCACGCGTCAGTCCGGCGGACTCTCCGCAACCCTCACCCTCATCGGCGAAGCCTCCGGCCCCCGGGTGCTCACCCGGCACGGCGCAAAGCCGGACGACTGGATCTATGTCACCGGCCTACTCGGCGGCAGCATCCTCGGGCATCATTATCGATTTGAACCGCGTCTCGCCGAAGGCGCCTGGCTTGCGGCTCAACGAGAAGTGCGTTCGCTCATGGATCTGAGCGACGGTCTGGCCAAGGATCTGCATGCCCTCACGCCAAAAGGCGCAACCCCTTCACTCTCCCGTCAGTCCATTCCCATCAGTGCCGCCGCCCGCACGCTCGCAAAACGCGACAACCGCCCGGCGCTCGCCCACGCCTTGTCGGATGGCGAGGATTTTGAGCTGCTGTTCACGGTCGCCGCCCGCACCGATCGCACGAAGTTCGAAACCTCCTGGCGCAAAAAATTCTCCACACGGTTGACCTGCATCGGTCGCTTCACACGCACGCTCGAACCCGACGCGCTCAACCTCGGCGATTTTCACGGCTATGAACATCTTCGCTAAACTTCGCGAAGGCGCCGTCACCGCCTCCGCCGCCGAGACTCACGCGCTCGCGCGTGAACTCGCCATTGTGCTCCCGCCGGACACCACGCTCGCGCTCCACGGTGACCTGGGCGTGGGCAAGACGACGTTCGTGCAGGGCCTCGCGCGGGGGCTTGGCGTGACCGAGCCGGTGACCAGTCCGACATTTAATATCTTCACGCTCCATCGCGGGACGACGCGCACCTTGGTCCACATGGATGCCTACCGCCTTGAAAGCGACCGGCAGATCGATGCGCTCATGCTGGAGGATTTCCTCGTGAGTCCCTGGTGTCTCGCCGTCGAGTGGCCGGAAAAAATCGCCGCGTGGATCCCGGCCAATGCACTGCACCTCGATCTCGGCATCACCACGGATCAGCGCCACACGATGCGCCTGCGGCCTTGATGCAGGCCCGGCCGCCCGGCCGGGCTTGAGGGCGGCGATTATGGCAAACCATTCGACCCACGGTCGGGCCCCTGCATCCATCCACACAAAAAAGGCCGCCCGGTTTCGGGCGGCCTTCGTGTTTAAAACCAAAGCGGGCGATCAGTTCGCCGGCTTTTCGACCGCGGACTCCTCGGCGGGAGCACCGGCGTCGGAAGCGGACTGCGCGACCGGCTCCGACTCTGCCTTCGACCCGGCCTTCGGCGCCTCGGCAGGCACTTCGGGGAAGTTCTCCGGATCGTGCTCGGCACCCTCGATCTCCTTCTTGCGGGACTCGACCACGGGGGCCGGCGCAAAAAGACGGCCGTCGATGAACTCGGTCACATAACCTTCGCTCACCAGCCAGCGGAGGTCGCCATTGAGACGATTCAGCTTGGCCATTTGCTCGGCGCCAAGCGCCGGAGCCGAGGGAGCGGCAATGGGCTCCGGGGCAGCCTCCGCACCCTCGGCAGGGGCGACCGGTTTGGCCGGGGCCGCGGGGGCGGAGAAACCGAGGAACTTCTCGGACAGTTCGCTCGCCTTGATCATCGGAGTTTTTTCGATGAACGAGATAAGCGCGCCGATCGAGTCGGAGAACGTCTGGCCGGGAACACGGAATTTGCGCTTCACCGCGCACACATAACTGATGCCCTTCGAGCCCTTCTTGAAGATCGTGAAACCTTCGCGACGCAAACGACCGCGGAGGGCGTTGGCGGTATCGAGAGGGAACCGGCGCTGCCTCTCAAGCGCGCCTTCGATCGTGCGGCGGAGTTCGCCGGCCGGAAGGGTTTCGAGGTTCTTGCCGGGGAAACGCACGGACTCGACGGTGCGGACGACCTTGTCCTTTGCATTCGTAAGCAGATACTGGCGGGCCTCCTCGAACGAATCGAAGGAGGGCGCCGGAGCGGCCTCGGGAGCCGCGGGAGCCGCATCAGATGCCTCGGCGGAATCAGCAGGAGCGGCTTCACCCTCGGCAACCGGGGCCGGAGCGACGGCGACGGCGGCGGCGGCGGCGGCGGGCCGTGTGAGTTTCCACGTATAACGCGTGGCCTTCTTCATCTTCTCCAGCCACTGCGTGATGACCTCAGGCTCGCGGACAGATTCGATCTTGTTGCGATACACCTCGAACGGCAGCTTGATGTTGGCTGCGTGGTGCTGCTGAACGATCTGGTTATAGCGATGATAATTGGGCGGCCCGAGCAGTTCGCCGGTGACGGTGCACCGGTTGACCACCTGAAAATTACCCTTGGGGGCATCGATCTCGACCTCGGCGGAATCGAAGAAAAGGCCGGAGTGCTTCTCGATGACGTGGTTGATGGCGGCCTCTTCGCTCTCAAAGGGAACGCCGTCTGGAACCGAGATGGCAAACGGCGCGCGTTTGGTGGCGGCGGCGCCCTCCTCGGAGGGCTTGTGCTGAACGACGGCGATGAAGCGGTCGTTCTTGCCGATGATCACGCGGGCGATTTCAAACAGTTCGTAGGTGCGGCAGGAACCACGAATGGCCTTGGCCAGAGCAGCGAAACCGGTGTCGTCAGGATAGAACGTGACGTTGAAAAACGGGCTGACGTAAGGACCCTGTTCACGCGGGGCAAAGCCACCCTCACGAGGACCGCCAAAGCGCGGACCACCGTCGTGACGCGGACCACCCTGGCCGCCACGGAAATCGCCACGGGGGGCGCCGGCACCGGGGCCGTCGCGGCGCGGACCGCGTGAATCGAATCCGCCTTCACGACGCTCACGAGGAGCGGAGACGGGTGCGTCGCCGCCCGGAGCGGCAGTCGTGCCACCCTCGCCCGGGCCGGCGGGCTTGCGAAAGCCGCGACGATCACGGGGAGCACCGGCGCCGGGGCCTTCGCGGCGCGGCCGGTCATCGCGACGTGGTTCGCGAGGGCCGCCGGAGTTGCCAGCAGGGTCGGCTTTATCTTGGGACCACTGTGTGCCAAAGCTGAAGCTCTGGAGTTGAGCCAGGTCGATTTTGTTAAAATCCTTGGCCGGTTTATCGTTGGGAGGCGTCTCGGACATTCGGAGCGATGCAGGCGGTGGGGGCCAGCGTAGGTGTTAGGCGGAAGGCGGGCTTGAGAGGCGCTAATGCGCGCAAGCAGTGTCCATGCGGGAAGATGAGTAGCAAGCTGTTTCCCGAAAGCAGAAAAATGCATTTCGGGGCTTTACACGTTCCGGAAGATTTATCTTAGTCCGCCTTCCTCTCAGTCAGACATGCTCGGGTGGTGGAATTGGTAGACACACACGTTTGAGGGGCGTGTGCCGAAAGGCGTAAGGGTTCGAGTCCCTTCCCGAGCACCACTTTTTAAACCTGCGTAACCCACGCAGGTTTCTTTGTTTATGTGATCAGGCACGCGGCTCAAAAAGTCTAAAATCGACTTTTCGTGACGGATTCGTGACACTAAAGCATGGCCAAAGCCAAGTTCCCCATCATCGTCAAAAGGGGCTCCGCCTCTGTTAAGATCTACCATACGCCGGATCCGCAGAAAGCTGGTCCCAACGGAAAAACAGTCAGCTACGACGCCTTTACCCTCAGCTACGTTTTCGGAGGTACACGCATCCGCAAAAAATTCAGCGACCTCACCGAAGCTCGCACGGAAGCCGAGAACGCTGTCACTGCCATCGCGAATGGGGCCATGGACACACGCGTCCTTTCCACGGCCGAAGTCAGCGAATACTGCGATGCACGCGAAAGCCTGAGCCGGCTCAACATCACTCTCACCGCAGCGGTTTCCGAATTTGTCGCCGCGAAACAAGCAGCCGACTCGGTCAACCTCGTTCAAGCGGCGCAATTTTTTAAGCGCTACGGCGGCGACAAGATCGTTCGGCAAACAGTACCGGACCTCTTCGATGCACTCCTTGCGCTGAAAAAAGCCGAAGGAGCAGGCGCCTACCACATCAACGATCTCGATACCCGCGTGGGCAAATTCAAGGAGGCGTTCACCGGTTTCATCGACGAGATCACCACCGATCAGATCAATGCATGGCTCACCGGGCTGGGTCTGGAACCACGGACCCAGAACAACTATCGGGCAGCCGTGGTGCAGCTCTTCAACTTTGCGAAGGCAAAGGCGAAGGCACTTCCCCATTGGTTGCCTCATGCGGCGGACGAGGCGATGCGAGTTAAAGAAGGCGTCAAGGACACTGAACTCTATACCCCCGAGGAGATGCT
>JAQSWS010000021.1 GCA_029266495.1 Rariglobus sp.
AAGCCATGCGCGACCTCCCAAGAGTTAGGCATCCCGTCTAAATCCGTGTCGATGGAAGGAGCCGGAGGGGCAAGCAGGCGCAGCAAACCACCACCATTCACCACAAGCCGGTCGCTGGCCACACCACCAACGAGCAGGCCACTGCCATTGATGGTCACAGTGCCACTCGGAGCGTTTACATAACCGCTAAACGAACTGGCTCCGTTCAACGTCAACCCCCCAGCATAGAAATTGATTATCAGCCAGGCTGGATCCTCTGCACCGACCTCGCTGCCATTGATGGTAAGACTGGCGGCCATGGTCACGATAACCGGACCCACAATGCGAATCCGGGACCGGCTGTTGAGTGTGAGCTGCTGAAAGTGGTAGATTGAAGGTTGTGTCGCTCCGGCTACGCCAAGGATAAAACCACTGCCATTGTTCGCGACAAAGTTACCATAGGCACCGGCTGGCACGGTGATCAGGCCTACGTTACTGTTGAGAGTAAGGTTGCGCAGCGTGCCAAAGCTGCCGATGGAACCATTCGCAGAGTTAAGACTCACATTGCGGGTCCCAACCGAAGCCAAAGGAGCTCCGACGCTTGGCAATGAAACTGGACCTGTGCGGCGAACCAGATTCCGCAGACTGGAATTGCCATTAAGTGTAACGCGATAATTTGAGGGAATGGCCTCGCCCATTCCGTCAATGATCCCCGCGAACCGGGGATGTCCATTGAGCCGCACTTCAGGTGCGCCAGGAACAAGTAAATCACGGCTCACAACCGAACCTCCGTTCAACGTGACGTTTTGTCCGGTCATCTGCTGGATCGATCCATCCACGGTTCCGTTGATCGATGGCGCCTGCATGACGTAAGCCGTGCCGGTTTGCCCCTGTCCAATCGGACATAGGCACAGAAAAATTCCTCCTACAATCAGCGACCTACGCCCCATACGATCCGTTCTTAACCCAAGGATACGGGAGGACATGGTCATCAGTTTAACTTAACCCTCGAGTAAATGTGACTCGGGCCACCAAATGCTCTCACACCAGACGCGCTACCGGCCAATGCACTCTCGTTAGCCGCCCCACGCTCTATCCCATTATCTGAATTCATACATAACTCCCGATTTTTAAGGAAAATGTAAATTTCACGCACGGCCGAGGTTTCAGTCGTAGCCCCGCAATTAATGCAAATAAAATGCCCGGCAATTGACTGCGGCGGCAGCCTATATAAGGCCAACTGATTCATCAGTCGTGAGCATATACGTTCGGCTGCCACCTTCGGGGGCCGCCCCATGATGCGGCGACCACCACAGCCATTAACGCACTCTGCACGGCATATTTTGAGTCAAAAAAAGCCGCCAACGTGGGCAGTTGGCGGCTTAAAAAGTGGCGTCCCCACGGGGATTCGAACCCCGGTGCCCACCGTGAAAGGGTGGTGTCCTAACCGGGCTAGACGATGGGGACGTAAAGACCGAGAGGGCGAGACCGTAGCCCCGGCCCCATTTCGCGCAAGCGTTAATTTAACCCGTTTTTCGCCTTTCGCTCGTTCCTTCCGCCGTCTTCTGTCCTCCGCTTCCGTCATGACCTCCGCCCAAATCGCCGCCGCCCTTCCCGCCCGTGCCGTCACCTCCATCGACGGCCTTCCCTTCCCTCGCATCGCCTCCGGCAAGGTCCGTGAAATTTTTGACCTCGGCGACGCCCTCCTCCTGACCGCCACCGACCGCCTTTCCGCCTTCGACGTCATCCTTCCCGACGGCATCCCCGGCAAGGGCATCATCCTCACCCAGATCAGCAATTGGTGGTTCGCCCAGGTCGCCCATCTTTTGCCCAACCACCTGCTCCCCGACCAGGCGGGCGAGTTCGCCCGTCGCGGAATCACCGATCGCGACCTGCAACTGCGCTCCATGATCGTTCGCAAACTCAAGCCCCTCACCATCGAATGCGTCGTGCGCGGCTACCTCGTCGGCAGCGGCTGGGCCTCCTACCAGAAAACCGGCGAGGTCTGCGGCCATCGTCTCCCCGCCGGCCTCCGCCAGGCCGACAAGCTCCCCCAGCCCCTCTTCACCCCCACCACCAAGGCCCCCAAGGGCCAGCACGACGAACCCATCAACGACGCCCAGGGCGCCGCCGCCGTCGGCCCCGCCCTTTACGAGCAGGTCAAGGCCACCAGCCTCGCGTTGTATTCGCTCGGCCATGACAGGGCCCGCGCCGCCGGCATGATCCTCGCCGACACCAAGTTCGAGTTCGGCACCGACGGCGCCGGCAACCTCGTCCTCATCGACGAGGTCCTCACCCCTGATTCCTCCCGCTACTGGCCCGCCGACCAATACCGGCCCGACTGCTCGCCCCCGAGCTACGACAAACAGTTCGTCCGCGACCATCTCCTCGCCATCAAGTGGAACCAGACGCCGCCCGCGCCTCCCCTTCCCGCCGAGGTCATCCGCCGCACCCAGGAAAAATACCTCGCCGCACTCAAAAACCTCCTCGGCTGAACATCCTTCGGGGGCTGATGGGAACCATCATCTTCCCGTGAACCGCCCCCGCTCCCCGCACGCGCATTGACGCCTTTCGTCCAAAACGCCATCTAACCTCTCCTTTTTCATGAGTATCGCACCTTCCGTCTTCATCGGCACCGACAGCGGCGCCACCACCTCCAAAACCGGCGGCGTCTGGGCCGATGGCACGCCCATCTCCACGCAGCTCCGCCAGAGCTCCACCAACTCCCAGGACGGCACCGCCGCCGTCATCAAGGGCTGGGTCGAGGGCGTCGAAGGCTTCCTTGCCGACAATAAACTTACCTGGACCCAGGTCGCCGGCATCGGCCTCGCCCTGCCCGGCCCCTATCAAAGCTACGGCGTGCTCGATCGCTCCGCCAACCTGCCGCTCGCCTTCACCGGCTGGAATTTCCACGCCGACTACTCCGCCGCCATCGCTGCAAAAGCCGGCCGCAACATCCCCCTCGTCGTCGGCAACGACGGTGACCTCGGCGGCGTCGGCGAAGCCGCCCGCGTCCGCGGCGACGAGAAAGCCTCCGTCGTCCTCCTCGCCCCCGGCTCCGGGCTCGGCACCGCCTACATCGATGCGCACGGCCTGCCCCTCTCCGGCGACCATCTCGCCGGCATGGAGGCCGGTCACATGCCGACCCCTCTTCATCTCCTCGGCGCCGGCCTGGACAAGGTCCCGCCCTTCACCTGCGGCTGCGGACGCACCTGGGGCTGTATTGAAGCCTACACTACAATTTCCGGCCTCCCCCAGTATCTCCAGCACCTGCTGCCCAAGTATCCGGCCCACCCGCTGGCGACGTCCACCGACACACCCAAGCACAAGGCGCTCTCCCTCCGCGGCCTCGCCCAGAAAGGCGACGCGCTCGCCCTGGAAATCTTCGATCTGCAAGCCAAGGCCCTCGGCGTCCATGTGGCCAACCTCGCGATGGCGCTCGACCCCGGCTTCGTCGTGATCGGCGGCGGCCTGATCGACCCCGAGTCCACCACGCCCGCGTTCCGTCAGCGCTACCTCGACGGCATTCGCTCCGCGGCGGATCCCTACCTCTTCCCCGCCCAGCGCAAGTGCATGAAAGTCTCCGCGGCCACCCTCGGCGAACTCTCGCAGGCCATCGGCGCCGCACTCGCCGCCCTCTACACCGCCGCCAAAGCGGCGGTCTGACGCAGGCTCGGTGATGCAGGCCCGACCGCCGGTCGGGGCTGCATCAATTCACGGTCACCCGCCCGATTGCGAGCCGGTGACGGGCGACATTCCCGCCCCGCGCGACGCACGCACCAGCTCTCGTCGCAGCCAGTCGAGCGCCGCATTGATCGCGCGGCGGTTCACCGTCGCGCGCGGCCCGGGGTAGTGAAGTTTTTTTGACCACACCCCGTGCGGTGAATGCAACGCGATGTAGATCGTGCCCACCGGGTTCTCGTTGCTGCCGCCGCAGGGTCCCGCAAAGCCCGTGATCGCGAGGCCATAGTCCGCGCCCAGCCGCTCCGCCGCCCCCACCGCCATCGCCACCGCGTTCTCCGCCGACACCGCACCGTGCTGTTTCAACAAGCACTCCGGCACGTCCAGAAGCTGCATCTTCGACTCGTTCGAATAACACACGCAGCCGCCCGCAAAAAATTTCGACGCGCCGCAGATATCGGTGAACGCGCTCGCCAGCATTCCGCCCGTCGCCGTCTCCGCCACGGCAAGCGTGAGCTCCTGCGCCCGCAGCAAATCCGCCGCGACCTTCGCCATCGAATCCGCCCCGAAACACAAAAAATCCTCGCCGAGCGACGCCGCGCACTCCGCCGCGATCGAGTCGAGCTGCGCAAACGAGAGCGCCGCCGAGGGCGAACTCACGCGCACGTCCACCTGCCCCTGGTGCGCGCAAAACGCGATGCTCAACGCATCCCCGTAACGATCGAAAATCGGCTGCAGCTTCACCTCGAGCGCCGATTCGCCGATGCCCGCGCTGCGGATCTGCACATACGCCTCGCGGTCGAGCAGCAGCCCGCGCTGCGCAAGGCGCGGCACGACCTGCTCGGCGAACATCGGCTGCAATTCGTTCGGCGGCCCCGGCAGCATGATCAGGACCTTGCCGTTCTGCTCGACCCACAGGCCGGGCGCGGTGCCGTGGGCGTTGGGCAACACCTCGCCGCGCTCAAACCGGTAGGCCTGCTTGAGATTATTGTCCGTCATCTTGCGACCCAGCCGCGCGAACCGCGCCTCGATCGCCTTCACGATTTCCGGATCGAAGACCAGTTTCTGCCCGAGCACCGCGGCAATCGCCTCGCGCGTGCGGTCGTCGCAGGTCGGCCCGAGCCCTCCCGTGGTGATGATCACGTCGGCCCGCGCCCAGCTGTCGCGAAATTGTTCAACGATCGCCTCCGCCTCGTCGGTGATGGTGACGTTGCGCTGCAAGAGCACCCCGCGCCGCCCGAGTTGCGCGCCGACATACGTCAGATGCCCGTTGGCGGTAAGGCCGAGGAGCAACTCGTCGCCCAGCGTAAGGAGCTCGTAACGCTTGGACCTGACTGCGGAAGCCGGCGGAGTAATTGCAGAAACCATACTTGCGATGCGGGAAACTAGGCTAAACTGCCGAAAATGCCAGCACCCGAACCAACAAACCTCAAAGAGAAGGTCCGCCACCTGACCGACAAGCCCGGCGTCTACCTCATGAAGGACCGGCTCGGGCGCATCATTTACGTAGGCAAGGCCAAGGCGTTAAAGAAACGCGTCTCGTCCTACTTCACGCCGTCGCGGGCGATGACGTTCCACCCCAAGATCCGCGCCTTGATCGAAATGATCGCCGATTTTGACACCATCGAGGTGAAATCCGAGCCCGAGGCCCTCCTCCTCGAGGGCAAGCTGATCAAACAGTGGAAGCCGAAATACAACACCGACTTCACCGACGACAAACGCTTCCTCCTCGTCCGCGTCGACCTCTCGCAGGAACTGCCGCGCTTCGCCCTCACGCGTTTTAAAAAAGACGACCGATCGCGCTACTTCGGCCCGTTCGCGCACAGCGGGCTTCTCCGCAAAACCCTCGCGCAGATGCGCCGCCAGTTCGGCATCCTGCTCGGCGACGCCTCCCCGCAACGCCTGCCCGACGGACGCTGGCAGCTCTACAACGACGTGCGCCAGGAACTCTACGGCTTCACCAACGAGACCACCGCCGAGGACTACCGGCGCCGCGCGGAAGACGCCTGCGCATTCCTCGATGGCAAGTCCCGTGAATGGCTCGAAACCCTGCGCGCCGAGATGTTGGCCGCCGCGGAAAAACACGAATTCGAAAAGGCCGCCGAGCTGCGTGATGTCGTTTTCGCGTTGCAGAAAACCCTCGCGAAAACCCGCACCTTCGAGCGCTTCGACCCGACCGTCCCCGAACACGACGAGGAGGCCATGCGCCTGCTGGGCGAAGCGCTCGGCATGGCGGACACCCCGCGCACGATGGAGTGTTTCGACATCTCTCACATCAGCGGCACGTTCGTCGTCGCCTCGATGGTGTATTTCGCCAACGGGCGCCCCGATAAAAACGAATACCGCCGCTTCCAGATCAAGAGCTTCATCGGCAACGACGACTTCCGCGCGATGGAGGAAGTGGTCGGCCGCCGCTACCGCCGCCTGAAGGAAGAGAACAAGCCCATGCCCGACCTCGTGGTGATCGACGGCGGACGCGGCCAGATCGGCGCGGCGTTGAAGGCGTTCATCGCGATCGACGTCACTCCGCCCACGCTCATCGGCCTCGCGAAGAAACATGAGACGATCATCTTTCCCGACGAGCGTGCGCCGCTGAACCTTCCCCTCAACTCACCCGCGCTCAATCTCCTCCAGCGCCTGCGCGACGAGGCCCATCGTTTCGCCAATACCTACAACGCCGACCTGCGCTCGAAAAAAATCCGCGAAAGCGTGCTCGACGACTTCCCCGGCCTCGGCCCCGTCCGTCGCGCCGCGTTGCTCGCGCACTTCGGCAGCATGGACCGGTTGCGCACCGCGACCGTCGAACAGATCGCCGAGGTCCCCGGCTTCGGTTCGCGCATGGCCGCCGACCTCCACGCCTTCTTCCACGCCCCGGAGCCGCCCGTGTAGACCCGACCGGTCGGTCGGGCCTGCACCCCGGCTCACGCCCCGCGCCACGCGATTCCGGCAAGCCGTAAAACACATTTGCACGCCCCGCTCCCATCGGCATGGATTCACCTCCCATGCGTTCTACCCTTACCTGCCTGACACTCGTGTGCCTCGGCGCGCCCCTCGGCGCCGACGTCATTCCCGCACCGTTGTTCACCGACAACGCCGTTCTCCAGCGCGACAAACCCATCCCGGTCTGGGGCACCGCCGATGCCGGCGAAAAAGTCGCGGTCGCCTTCGCCGGCGCCACGACCGAGACCACCGCCGATGCCTCCGGCAAATGGCGCGTCGACCTCCCGCCGCTCCCCGCCACCGCGACCCCTTCCGATCTCGTGATCAAGGGCAACAACACGATCACCCTCGGCAACGTCGTCGTCGGCGAAGTCTGGATCGCCTCCGGCCAGTCCAACATGGAGTGGGTCCTCAGCAACACCTACGACAAGGCGCTCGACATCCCCGCGTCCGCTCATTTTCCGCTGATCCGGCACATCAAGATCAAGCGCACCGTCGCCGAGGCCCCCGCGGCCACCGTCGTCGTCGACAAAGACAAATGGCAGGTCGCCGGCCCCGACACCACCGGCGGTTTTTCCGCCATCGGTTACTACTTCGCCAAGGACCTCTACGAACTCCTCAAGATTCCCGTCGGCATCATCGGCAGCAACTGGGGCGGCACCCCCGTCGAATCCTGGATCGACGCCGAGGCCTACAAGACCGTTCCCGCCGAAGCCGCCAAAGTCCATGACCGCTGGTCCAAGGCCCTTGCCGACTATCCCGCCAACAAGGCCAAGTTCGACACCGACCTCGCCGCATGGAAGGCCGAGCAAGCCGCCGCCAAGGCCGCCAACCAGCCCTTCACCAAGCGCGCCCCCGGCAGCCCCCAAGGCCCCGGCCACCAAAACACCCCCTCCGGCCTTAACAACGGCATGATCAATCCCCTCGTGCCCTACGCCCTTCGCGGCGCGATCTGGTATCAGGGTGAATCCAACGCCGGCCGCGCCAACGAATACCGCGCCCTCTTCTCGGCCATGATCACCGGCTGGCGCTCCCAGTTCGCCCAGGGCGATTTCCCCTTCTACTGGGTCCAGCTCGCCAACTACCAGAGCCCCACGGACACGTCCTGGGCTTTCCTCCGCGAAGCGCAGACCCAAACCCTCGCCCTTCCCAACACCGGCCAGGCCGTCATCGTCGACATCGGCGACGTCCGCGACATCCATCCGCGCAATAAAAAGGACGTCGGCCGCCGCCTCGCCCGTCTCGCCCTCGCCCGCACCTACGGCCAGCCGATCGTCGACAGCGGCCCGGTCTTCGCAAAAGCCGAGCGCGAAGGCGCCGGCTTCCGCGTCACGTTCACCGAGGTCCACGGCGGTCTCATCGCCCCGCTCAACACCCTCGCCGGGTTCGAACTCGCCGGCGAAGACAAGGTCTTCAAGCCCGCCGAGGCGAAGATCGAAAACAACACCGTCCTCGTGACCAGCGCCGACATTCCCGAACCGACCGCCGTCCGCTACGCCTGGCGCAACGCCCCCGTAGCCGGCCTCTCCAACAAGGAAGGTCTCCCCGCCGTTCCGTTCCGCAGCGACTCCTGGTAAACGACCCGCAACCTCCTTCGCCTGCCTGTCCCGCGGCGGCTCCTTCACCGGAGCCGCCGCTTTTTTTATAACCCCGTAAAAGCATTCCACTAATTAATCGTCCCTTGGATCGTTTTCGAATCGGTGCAGTCTCACTCCACCCCTCCCTACCATGAACGTCCTCCGTTTCCCGCTTCTCCTCGCCGCGCTGGCTGCCACCGCCGCGTTCGCCGCCCCGATTCCCGCCACGTCCACGATCACCGCCGCCACCGTCTACGGCGATCGCGCCGTGCTCACCCGCGCCGCCACCGCCCTGGAAGTGCCGGCCGGCGTCAGCGAAATCACCTTCGCCCACCTCCCCGCCGCCTTGCTGGACGAATCGGTGCAAGTCTCCGCCAAGGGCACCACCGCGGCCTCCCTCCTCGACATCGCCACCCGCACCGTGTTCGTCACCGCCGAGCCCGACGCCCGCCTCAAAGCCCTCGACGACCAGCTCCTCTCCCTCCGCCGCGAGGAACGCGTGCTCAACGACCAGCGCGCCGTCCTCGATTCGCAGTGGGCCCTCCTCGGCAACATCGAGAAAGCCTCCACGACTCCCGTGAACGCCCCCGGCGGCGCCACGCCGCCCCCGCGCCCGTCGCTTGACGACTACGAAAAACTCCTCGGCTTCTCCGCCGGCCAGCGCGCCCGCCTCAACGAAACCGCGCAAAAGCTCGAGGTCTCCCTCACCGCCCTCACCGAAAAAATCACCGCGCTCCAATCCCAAATCAACGAACTGCGAGGCAAACAGCCCGGACGCCGCGCCAGCAAAACCGTCACCGTCCGCCTCTCGACCTCCGCCGCCGGCAAGCTCGACCTCACCCTCAGCTACGGACTGCCCGGCGCGTCCTGGACCCCCGCCTACGACGCCCGCCTGCATTCCGAAAAACGCCAGGTCCAGCTCGACGCCTTCGGTCTGGTCCGCAACGCCACCGGCGAAGACTGGGCCCACCTCGTGCTCACCCTCTCCACCGCCCGCCCCGGCTTGGGAGGCGCCGCACCCGAGATCTCCCCGTGGTATGTCGACGTCTCCCGTCCGATCACCTACGGCAAACTTTCAAGCAGCTCGATGGCCTTCGACCGCGCAGTCGGCTCGGCCGCCTTGAGACCCAAACGCCCCGAGCCCAGCTCCACCCTCCTCGGCATGGACGCCGGCCTCTCGGGTGGCGCTGAATTCGAAGCCGCCCTGCCGCCGCCTCCTCCGACCGTCGACGCCACCTTCAGCATCGCCGGCGTCGAAACCGCCGCCACCAGCGCCAGCTTCAAGATCGCCACGCCCGTCTCGCTCGCCAGCGACAACACCCCGCAACGCGTCCCCCTCGGCTCCGCCACGCTCGCCGCCGAGCTCCAGTATCAGGCCACGCCCAAGCTTCAGGAGACCGCCTACCTCGCCGCCTACGTCCAGAACCGCAGCGAACTCCCCTTCCTCGCCGGCGCGCTCAATGTCTTCCTCGACGACACCTTCGTCGCCGCCTCACGCCTCGCGACCACCATGCCGGGCGAAAAATTCACCCTCCACCTCGGTGCCGACGAAGGCCTCTCCATCAAGCGCAAGATCGTCTCCCGCTTCACCGAGGACACCGGCTTCACCACCAAGAGCCGCCGCACGACCTATGACATTCTCGTGACGGTGACCAACAACAAGCGCACCGGCGAACGCGTAGTCATCACGGACGCCGTCCCCGTCGCCCGTGACGAAAAGGTTATCGTGAAGCTCCTCGCCCCCTCCGAACGCGAGCTGCTCAAGCCGGAGGATGCCGCCGCCCAGCCGCCAAAAACGGGCATCGCCCGCGATGCCGACGGCAAACTCACCTGGCGCCTCGACCTCAAGCCCGGCGAAAAACGCGAACTTCCCCTCAGGTTCTCCGTCGAACACCCCGCCGACCTGCCCGTCAGTGGCCTTGAATAGTTTCCGCAGGTTTTTGTTGGTGAGTCCGCGGGATCTGACATAACACCCGGGCATGCCCTTTCCCGGTGTAGACATGTTATGGGTGGTCATCGCCGCCACGCTCGTGATGTCGATGCAGACCGGCTTCTGCATGCTGGAAGCCGGTCTCGTGCGTTCGAAGAACACGATCAACGTCGCGATCAAAAACCTCCTCGATTTCTGCGTCGCCAGCATCTGCTTCTGGGCCTTCGGCTTCGCACTCATGTTCGGCGCTTCCGCCTCCGGGTGGATCGGCACCAGCGAATGGCTCTTCGCCACCTGGCCCACCGCCCATAACGCGACTTTTTTCCTGTTCCAGGTGATGTTCTGCGCCACCTCCGCGACCATCGTCTCGGGCGCGGTCGCCGAGCGGATGAGCTTCCGCGGCTACCTTTTGATGACCGCCCTGGTCTCCAGCACCATTTATCCCCTGAGCGGCCACTGGATCTGGAATGAGAACGGCTGGCTCGCGAAACTCGGTTTCGTTGATTTCGCCGGCTCCACCGCGGTGCACAGCGTGGGCGGATGGCTCTCGCTCGCGGCCGTGCTCATCATCGGCCCCCGGCTCGGCCGTTTTTCTTCCTCCACGCCGCTCGCCAGCTCCCACAGTCTCGGCACCGCCACTTTCGGCGTGTTGATTCTCTTCGTCGCCTGGCTCGGCTTCAACGGAGGCAGCCGGCTCGCGCTCACGGAAGACGTGCCGCTCATCCTGATCAACACCGTGCTGGCCGGCAGCGCCGGTGCGCTCGCCGGACTCTTCGCCGCCTGGAAATTCAAGGGGCTGCCCGACCTGCCCGACACCCTGAACGGCACCCTCGCCGGTCTGGTCGCGGGCACCGCCAGCTGCCATGCGGTCAGCCCGGCCTCGGCGGTCGTGATCGGCGCCGCCGGCGGGCTGTTGTGCTATTACGTCACCCTCCTCCTGGAAAAAGCAAAAATCGACGACGTCGTCGGCGCCACCGCCGCGCACGGGGCCGCGGGTGTCTGGGGCACGCTCGCCGTGGCGTTGTTTGGCCAGCCCGAAAAACTCGGCACCGGCCTCGGCTTCTGGGCCCAGCTCGGCGTTCAATCGCTCGGCATCGCCGCCGTGGGAGCCTGGGCCTTCGGCGGCGGCTGGGTGTTGCTGAAGCTCATCAACCGCTTCGAGCCGCTGCGGGTCTCTCCCGAGGCCGAACGCGTGGGCCTCAACGTCGCCGAACACGGCGCCAGCACCGAGATCAT
This sequence comes from Rariglobus sp., assembly GCA_029266495.1. Classification (GTDB taxonomy): domain Bacteria; phylum Verrucomicrobiota; class Verrucomicrobiia; order Opitutales; family Opitutaceae; genus Rariglobus. Next base: position 11,344 of record JAQSWS010000021.1, read on the forward strand.
CGATCTCCTCAGCGAGATGGGCCGCCACCGCTCCCAGGGCGAGTTCACCCGGCGCCTCGAGTTCGACGCGTTCACCGAAGTCGGCCAGATCGCCCACGAATACAACCAGGTCATCGCCAAGGTGGTCGAAGAAATGGAACTGCGCGAGGGCATCGCCACCCGGCTCCGCTCCGAACGCGAGACCGCCGAGGAGTCCAACCGCAAGATCGTCTCCTCGATCGAATACGCCCGGCGCATCCAGCAGGCCATCCTTCCGCGGCCCGAAACCCTCACTGAAACCCTCGGCGAACACGCCCTCGTCTACCGTCCGCGCGACCTGGTCTCCGGCGATTTCTATTGGTGCCTGCGGGAGGGGGACCACACCTTCGCCGCCGTCGTCGACTGCACCGGCCATGGCGTGCCCGGCGCGTTCATGTCGCTGGTCGGCCACGCCCTCCTCCAGCAAATCGTCGCCGAACAAGCCATTCTCGACCCCGCCGCCATCCTCACCGCCATGCATCAACGCGTGCGCGACGCCCTCCGCCAGGACACCCCGGGCAGCGACAACCAGGACGGCATGGACGTCTGCCTCATCCGCATCGACGCCGACAAAATCCTCTTCGCCGGCGCACGCCGTCCGCTTTGGTGGGCGTTGCCCGACGGCACGTTTGGCGAGATCAAGGGCAACCGGGTTTCCCTCGGCGGCGGCCACCACGAAAAACGCCGCGCGCACTTCGACCAGCACACGGTGCCGCGGTCGCCCGGACTCACGCTCTACCTCGCCAGCGACGGTTACGCCGACCAGCCCAACCACCTGCGCCAGCCTTTCGACACCCGCCGTCTCCGCGAATTGCTAAAACGCATCGCCCCCGAACCCATGTCCGCCCAGACGGTCGCTCTCGACGAGGCGCTCGACGCCCATCGCGGCGGCGCCGCCCAGCGCGACGACATCACCCTTCTCGCCCTCCGACTTAACTGACCACTGACATGACCCCCCATTCAGGATTTCAACCTTCATGACTCCCGAGCTCCTTCACGCCCATTACCTCGCCATGCGCGAGCAACGCCTCGTGCTCTCCTTCATGGGCATCGTCACCCAGGAGATCATGGTCGAATACGGCAAACTCATCCAGGCCCAGGAGGGCCTGAGCGAGAACAGCCGCCTCCTCCTCTTCGGCACCTTCATCGAACTCACCCAGAACATCCTTCGCTACTCCGCGGAACGCAGCGGCCCCGCCGAGAACAGCCGCGGCATCGGCATCGTGCTCGTCAGCGAGCAGGACGACACCTTCACCGTCGCCTCCGGCAACCTCGTCACCGCCACCGCCGCCGCCGCCCTCTCCTCCCAGCTCGCCCACCTCGTCTCCCTTGATCGCGACGCGCTCAAACAACTCCACAAGGACCGCCGTCGCTCCGGTCCGCCCGCCGGCAGCCTCGGGGCCGGCCTCGGGTTGATCGAAGTCTGCCGCCGCGCCGCCACGCCCCCCGCCTACACCTTGATGCCCCAGGAAGGCGGCGACGTATTTTTCTCCCTCTCCGTCCCCATCGCCAAAGGCCTCTCGTCATGATCGCACTCGACCTCCCCGCCACCGACACCACGCCTCACGTCCGTTACGACGCCGGCGCCGCCACGCTCCGCTTCGAAGGCGAATCCTACCCGGAAAACGTGAGCCAGTTCTACGAGCCCGTCTTCGCCTGGCTTCGCGACTTCCTCGCCGAAAAGCCCGCCTTCAAGGTCGTGCTCGCCTTCAGCTACCTCAACACCAGCTCGACGAAGATGCTCCTCGATCTGCTCCTCCTGCTCGACGACTACCACCGCACCGGCGGAAAAGTCGAAGTCGAGTGGCACTACCGCCCCTCCCTTGAGGTCATGCAGGAAGCCGGCGAAGAATTCGGCGAGGACCTCTCCCTGCCCTACCGCCTGGTCGCAATCTAATCCCCGTATCCACCGCGCAGGCCGCGAGCTCGCTCGCGCTCCGACCCTCCTCCCATGTCCAAAGCAGACCGAGCCTCCCGCGACCAGGCCGTAGAAAGCCTCTACGCAAAGGAGACCGCCGCCCTTCGCCTCGCCGAAGGCGCGCTCACCCGCCAGCAACTCAGCGACGTCGTCTACGAACCGTTTCGCGATGTCATTAAAAATTACCGCCGCCTGCTCCGGCAGACGATGAAGGTCACCGCCGTCAGCGACGCCACCCAGCTCCAGCTCCGCCGCACCAGCCGCGAACTCGCCGACGCCCTCGCCAAGGTCGAAACCCTTAACGCCGAACTCCGCGCCCTCCAGGAGGAGAAGGACGAGCTCTTCGCCATGGCCATCCATGATTTGAAGAGTCCGCTTTCCGGGATCTGCGGACTCGCCCAGCTCATTTCCGACTCCGCCCTTTCCGAATCCACGGAACACCGTGAAATGGGCGCAGACATTTATCACCTCGGCGGCGACATGCTCGCCATGGTTGCCGACCTCGTGGACCTTTACCGCTTCGAGTCCGCCCCGCTCACCCTCGCCTCCGCCGAATACAGCCTCGCGGGATTTCGCGATATCATCTCCGGCACGCTCGGCGGAATCGCCCGGCGCAAGCGCATGGCCCTCGTCTTCAAAATCGAGCCGGCCGATGCCACGGTGGTGATCAACGAAGAAGCGTTCGTGCGCATCGCCAATAACCTGGTGTCCAACGCACTCAAATACGCCCCCCAAGGCAGTCCCGTGACCGTGACGCTGTCGGTGGAGGACGGGGAATTCCGCCTGTCAGTCGCGGATCAAGGCCCCGGCATCAGCCCCGCCGACCAGAAAAAACTCTTCCGCAAGTTCGCCCGTCTCTCCGCGCGCCCCACCGGCGGGGAAAGCTCCTCCGGCCTCGGCCTCGCGATCGTCAAGCGCCTCGTCGACACGATGAAGGGCCGCGTCTGGTGCGAAAGCGAACTCGGCCTCGGCACCACCTTCCACGTGGCCCTCCCCGCCGGCTGAGTTTCCGGCAGGGTGCGCCGTGGCACGCCCGTCAATAAAGCAGCGCGACACCGATGGAGTTGCAGCGAAGGCGACCGGTAAGACTGGCGGCGGCCGGGCTGACATTGGTGAACGTGACGGGCGTGCCGGCGTCCGCCTCGACTCCGGTGAACGTCGTAAGCGCGGCATCCAGAATGAACGTCTGCTGCCGGACGATTCCGGCCTGGGTCCACTTGACGTGAAGGATTTCGTCGCCGGTCCATTCGCGCCAGTTGATCTGCTGGAGCGCAAACGCATGGTTCGCTTGCAGCGTAAAACTTTCGCCGCGATCGAAACGTCCGAGTCCGCTATTGGCCACGCCGAAGCCGGAGCTTTCAAAGCCGAAGAAGGAGGCGGTCGCGCCGCTTGCGTCGGGGGCGGAGGGATTGGCAATATTCACACCGGTCTTCGGATCGGCGAAGGTCAGCGTGACAGGCGTGCCGTCGGGCGTGAAACCCGCGGAAAAGGAGACGCCGCCATTGACGGCGTTCCATGGAGCGGCGGTCCAGGCCTGCAGATCGAATGAAGTGCCGGGCGTGGTCACGGCGACGGGCGTGAACTTGACTGCGTCGACGATCACGTGGCCGTCAGTGGCGGTATTTCCGACGAAGACGCCGTGATCGCCGCCGGGCGAAAACGTGAACACGCCGAGGGGATGCCAGGCGCCTCCGCTTTGTTGGTTGACGGTGAAGGGCGCGATGCCGCCGGCGTGGATGACGTCGATCGGCGTATTGGTGGCGCGGTTGGGGGCGGCGGTCCAGTTGACCGAAACCGCATAGGCTCCCGTGGCGGGAAACGCGGGAGTGAAGAGAGCGGATTTGGAGCCCTTGCCGGCGTCGCCATCGTGGAGGTAGTCGGAGCCGTATTGACCGGCGACGCCGGAACCGGTGGCCCAGCCGGAAGACTTGGTGAAACGCGGGGCCGGATCGAGATTGTCGATGATGAGTTCGACGGCGGCGGGCGGAGGAGGCGTGGTGTCGTCCACCGTGAGCGAGAGCAGGGCGGCGCGCAGCGGGATGGCGAGACGGGCGTTTCCGGCGGCGGAGACATGCGTGCCGTCGCTGGTGACGTATTTGGCGGTGCCGTTGACGAGCCAGCGCGTGTTGTCGGACGGAGCAGCGATCGCGGCGAGGCAGTCCAGGAGGATGTCGATTTTTCCGTCGGCGAGGGCGGTGGCGAAGCCGGCGTTGATGAGGTCGCGTTTGCCGCCCGCGGCCCAGCCGCTGTTGGGCGTTTGTCCGGCCAGGGTGGCCCATGAGTCGGTGCTGGCGGTGCGCGGCATGAGCTGGGTGCGAATGATTTTTTGCACGCCGGCGTCACGGGCCATGGACCAGATCGTTTCGGTGCGCGTGAGAATGGCGGACGTGCTGCCGGTGCCGCCGGAGCCGAGGTCGTTGGTGCCGTATTCCTCGACCACGACATTGGCGAAGGGCAGGAAATGGGTCTGGCGTTGCTGGCGGGTGGGATTGACGAAGTTGGCGGCGCTTTGGCCGTGACGGGTGAGGTTGAACATGGCGATGGCGTTGGCGCCGTTGGTGTCCACGGCGGCGCGGTTGAAGAAGCCGTAGCCGGCGATGACGGGCACGGGATTGGCGGAGTCACCGGTGCCATCGAGAATGCTGTCGCCGATGCCGATGACCGCGAGGTGGCCCGGCGTGCTGAAGCGGCCGAGAAAGACCATCGGCAGGCCGGCGGTGCGGGTGGAGCCGCCGGTGATCGACGGAACCGGGCCGGTGGTGTCGAAGGAGCCGGGGTCGTTGGCGGGCGGATACACGACGAACTTCGCGCCGGCGTAAGTGGTGGGCGTGCCGCTGGGGATTTTTCCGCCGCTGGGGATGAATCCGCGAACGTTCAGCCAGAAGACCTCGTCACGGGCGGGGGTGGCGCCGGTCCACACGGAAGAGGAAACGGGATCGGACAACCAATAGGGCGTGGTCGAGTTCATCGGCAGCACGAGCGTGCGGGAGCCGGAGAAGGTGAGCGGCACGATCTGGCCGGTGGAGGCGCGCTCGAGCCAGGCGTGGGTGAGGGTGACGGCGTTGGTGGTGTTGGGGGTCTCGGCGTCATAAGGATACATCCAATCCATGAAACCGATCCGGATCTCGGCCACGGGTCCGCCAAGTTTGTGCGGAGTGCGCTGGCGGAAGGCGGTGTTGGCGGCGGCGGGCGTGTAGAAGTTGCTGGCGATGCGTCCGCCGGTGGCGACGACGCGAACGGGCTGTTGCTGGGCAACGAGCGGCGCGGCGAAAGTCACCGCGAAGACGAGAACGGAAAGGAGTTTCATGGGAAGAATCGGATAAAATGAAACGACGGAGCCGCGCGCGGGGCGGCTCCGTCGTCGTGGAGAAACACGGCGCTACTGAAGCAACGCGGTGAAAATCTGCTCGATGCGGAGGCGGCCGCTCAGGTTGGCGGTGGCCGCGCTCACGTTGGTGATGACGACCGGCGTGTTCGCGTCGGCGAGGATGCCCGCGAAGTTCTGCGGGTCGGCGGTGATGTTGAATAACTGCTGCTGCACGACGCCGCCCTGGGTCCATCGGATGTGGAGCACCTCGTCGCCGGTATATTCGCGCCAGTTGATCTGCTGGATCGTGAAGGCGTGGGTCGCCTGGAGCGTGAAGCTCTCGCCGCGCTCGAAGCGGCCGAGGCCGCTGTTGCCCACGCCGAAGCCCGTGCCTTCGAAGCCGAAGTAGGAATTGACCGACGGCGTGAAGTCCGGCGCGGCGGGCGTGTTGACGTTCACGCCGGTCTTCGGATTGGCGAAGGTCATCGTGACGGGCGTGCCGTCGGGGCTGAAGCCGCCGGAAAACGACGTCGCGAGGTTGACGGCGTTCCACGGCGCGGCGGTCCAGCCCTGAAGCGTGAAGGTGGAACCGGGGGTCGAGGGGCCGGCGGCGCCGTTGTCGGTCGTGATGCGCAGATTCTGGATGAGGTTAATCTGCGAGAACGTCGCGGTGGACGAGGTGAAGCCGAAGACGGTGCCGGCGGGGAGCGTGCCGGGATTGCCGAGGCGGTTGATGATGTCGGCCGCGGGCGTGCCGGTATCGGTCGTGCCCTGGTAGAGGCGGGTGCGCACGGTGCCGGCGTCGCCGTCGTAGTCCACGACGACAAACATATCCGTCGCGTAGCCCCACGGGTAGACGGGCAGCGGCTGGGATGCGAAGCCGTCGACGTTGGCGGTCACGGGTGCGGGCGTGATCGCGATGAGGTCGGGCTCGGCGCCCTTCGCCTGCACCTTCACGCCGAAGAGGACGTTGGGTTGCTGGTAGAAGCCGAGACCGGCGAGGGCGCCACCGTGCTGGCCGGGGTTGGCGGAGTAGGCGCCGAAGACGAAGCCGGAGCCGGCATGGCCGGAGTCGATCCGGTAGCCGAAGCGGGCCTGCATGCGTTTCTGCGACGAGGCGAGCGGCTGGCCGGCGAAGACGACGGCGGTGGTGAGGTTGGCGCTGTTGTGGGTGAGCTTCAGGTTTCCGTTGAGGACGCCGGGCGTGAAGGTGCCGGTCTGGTAGGGGAGCATGCCGGTGGGTGCGGTATCGAAGCTCGTGTCCAGGACGACATTCGTCGAGGGCGGCGCGGGCGGCGGAACCACCGGAGGCGCGTCGCTGCGAAGATAACGAAACACGCGCGTGGTCATCGCCGGGAAGGTGTAGCTGAAACTGGTGCCGAGACTGGTGGGCACGGCGACGTCGGGCAGCTCGGTCGCGGACATGACAAACATCTCGGCGACGGTGGCGCCGGCGACCGGGGCGTTGGCGATCGCGAGCGACGCGGTGATGGCGGCGTCGCTGCGATTCAAGACCTGCACGTAGACGTAACGCTCGTCCTTGGTGGCGGTGACGAGCAGGTGCGCGTCGCTGCTGTGCTGCTCGAGGATTTCGTCGCCGGTGAGGCGGTTGTGGACGTAGGTGGCCCACCACGCGTGGTTCGGCAGGTTGTTCTGGTAGTAGTGCATCGCGGGGTTCGTCTTGATGTCGAAGGCGAAGCCGCTGCTCAGAATGTTGCGCGGATTATAGAGCGAGAAGTGGTCGTAGGTGAGCCACCACAGGCCTTGGGTGATGGTGTGGCGCACCTCCAGCGGGACGTTGAACTCGGTGATGCCGGTGCCGACGTTCTCGGGGAAACCGTATTCGCGGAGCTTGGCCTGGATGGCACCTTCGCCGCGGTAGGTCCATGGTTGGATGCGGGCCTGGGTGAACGAGACCTGCTCGGTCGGATGGTTGAGGAGGTTGTAGGCGTTCTCGACCGGGTCGGGCGCGTTCGTTTCCCAGTCGTAGATCTCGGCGTAGAGGTGGCGGGTGAGCACGTCGACCTGCTGGTGCCCGTTGAGGGGCGCGGCGCACTGGGCGAAGAAGGCGTTGAGGATGTTGTCGGTGCGGTTGCCGTTGGCGGCGAAGCCGTATTCGAAGGCCACGACGGGGCCGCAGAGCTTCACGTTGTCGCGCAGGCCGGAGGCGACGAGCTGGTTGTGAACGCTCTGGTAGATGTCGACGTATTCCTGGGGCGAGGCGACCTGGTAGTCGACGGAGATGTCGGGCTCGTTGCCGACCTCCCAGTATTGGGTGGCGAGGTTGTAGGGCGGCGCCATGTAGCGCTGGACGAGGAAGGCGATGTTGGTGGCCATGGTGCCGGAGCCGATGTTGCCGTTCAGGTCGCGGAAGTTGTCGTGCAGGTGCTGCTGCTCGGTGGTGAAGGGCGGGGCCGGCTTGGTGATCGGGCCGACAAAGAGCGGGATGCCGCCGGCGTTGAGGATCTGGGCGACGCGGATATCCATGTCGAGAAGCGTGTAGTTCTTTGAGGGATACACGCCGGTGCGGATCATGCCCACCTTGAGGCGCTCGAGGTCGGCGCGGTAGTTGGGCGTGGTGGACATCCAGAACTCGCCGGCGCTGAGGTTAACGCCGAGCTGGCCGATGCCGACCTGGTCGACGACGCTGGCGGCGTTCACCGCGAGCGCGGGCCGGGTGACGGTGATGCTGCCGGTGCCGCTCAGGAAGACGGCGGGGAAGGCGGCCTGAAGCTGCGCGAAGGTGTAGGTGGTGTCGGGTGCGAAGGACGTGCCGCTGCGCTTGAGGCCCGGCAGGCCGTCGGTGCCGTTCAAGGTGCCGCCGACGACGAGGCTGGTGACGGTGAGGTGGTGGTTCAGGTTGATCTTGCCGCCGGCCTCGACAACGAGAGCACCCTTGACGCTGGCAGCGTTCTTGGTGGTCAGAGTCGTGCTGCCGGTCACGTAGAGCGTGCCGTAGAACGCGGAGCCGGTGGTGACGCCGAGTTGAATCGTGCCACCGCCCAGGAAGTTGAGATCACCGTCGCCCCGGAGGTTGCCAAACGTGAGGTCCAGACCCTTGGTCGCTCCGGCGGTGCTGAACGTGGTGGCCTCGGAACGCGTGGTGAGCACGTCATTGATGGTGACGATCTGCGTTCCGCCGGTGCCATTGGAGACGCCGCGGGCTGTGCCGCCTTTGGTGAGGAGTCCGGGGATGGTAACCGCGTTGGCCGAAGAAGCGCTTTGTTTAACGAGGATGGAACCGCCGTTGATGATGAGCGCACCTCCTGCGAAGGGCGATGCGGCGGAGGTCTCGGGCGTGCGCAAGGCATAGCCGTTGACGTAGAAGTTATCGGCGCCGCTGATTGAGGCCGGATTGGTGCCGCCTCCGGAGGGCTGCGACCACCAGGTGGATAGCGTATTCCAGTTTTGAGAAAGGCCGTGATTGGCTTGTAGATACCAGTCGGCTGCGTGGAGGGAGGACATCAACCCGGCCAACGCGGTGAGCGTCAGGGGCAGCAAGTAGCGTTTGCTAATCGAGGAGTTCATTGGGGGTGGGGTTATGCTTTGAACGTCGTCAGGCGCGCCCCCGACAATGTCTGCGTCCAATGCAGGACGACGGCGCAAACAGCAAGGGGTGTGCATGACGACGTCAGCCCATGCCGTGAACCAAGGGCGGGCCCAAAGGGTATTTTGCCGATCACGATTCGCAGTGCTTGCTAAGGCCCCGTTTGTTTACGGCAGCTTTACGGCTCATCAGGTTTCCGCCTGATGAGCTGAAATTTGATCAGGACGCGCGCGAGTTTTCCACCAGATCAGGTTCCCCTCGTTGAGGGACACTTTCGCCATCACGCCATTTTCCTTCGATCTGGAGCAGTTTTGGAATCAAAGGGAGGCCACGTTCGTTTTGCGTCAATTGCGAGGTGAGCAAATCCACCGCCATCGCACCGATGATCTCATGGCCCTGATAAATTCCACCGACTTCGAGGTGTTCGTCGGACCAATCAAAGGTGGCGAACGCGACATCACTCGGAATCGTCCAGCCCATCTCATGAATCACGTGCCACGCGAGATATTCACCGAGGATCACATCCGGGCGTTCTTTTTCGATCCAGGCGCGCACCCGTCGCCGGTCCGACGCATCGGTGCCGGAAAAAATGCAGGACTTGATCCATTGCCGGCCCCAGGGCTGCTTCTGCTCGTAATAAAGGGGGTAAAGCCAGCCGTGATTCACCTTCTTGTCGTAAGCGGTGGACACGATCACGCCGATGCGGCGATAGCCCATTTCAAACAACCGGTGCAGGGCCATGGGCACGGCCCGGTTATAATTGAAAGCCACCCGGTGCAGCGGGGATCCGGCCAGCCCGGAGCTCAATGCCACCGAGGAGAAACTCCCCCACTCAAAGGTGGTGAACAGGTTCGTCGGGCTTATCAAGCCCGGGATGATCAGCCCGTGAATTCCCCGGTGCTGGAGCATGCGGGCGAAATTATCCGAGTTGATCCCGGGCTCCCGCACCCACACGGGCTCCAGCACATAGCCCAGCTGCCCGGCCCGTTCCCGGGCTCCGATAAAGCTGTCGCGCTGGTGCGGGGGCAGGTCCTCGACCCTGGCGCTCTCTGGATTGGACACGACAAACGCCAGGTTGGCCTGATACTTGGGCGCCTTGGTGGAGCGCAGGTGGGACATGAACGCGGCCGCAAGCGGATTGGGCCGCCAGCCCATATCTGTCGCGACCTGTTGAATACGCGTGCGTGTTTCCTCGGAAATGCGCGGATCGTTGCGCAAGGCGTTGCTGACGGTGGACTGGCTGCAGGCGCAGGCAGCGGCAATCTCTCTAGTCGTGGGGTAACGGCTCAGGGGCATGCGCGAACACCTTACAAGCCCGGACGCCCGTTGGGAAGCCCCTGAAACGACCAGGCTGCAATTCCCCGGGCCTGGCTTAACGACCATGGCATCGCCGCCTAACGCCTAAGTGGCCGGCCGGGCGGAGCCTTCGCTTGCGAAGGCATCCGATCGGGGTCACCGTGGCTGGATATCACAATGAAACGCCTCCTCACCCTCACCGCCTTTCTCACCATGTTTTCCTTTGCCTCCGCCGAACCCCTCAAAGTCGGCGATCCTGCCCCGCAGGTCACCGCCACCACCGAAACCGGCGCCGAGCTCGCCTTCTCGGACGCGTATCAAAAATCCCCCTACACCTTGGTTTTCTTTTATCCCAAGGCGTTCACCGGCGGGTGCACCGCGCAAAGCTGCGCACTCCGCGATGGCTACGAGGCGCTCTCCAAGCAGGGAGTGTCTGTCATCGGCGTGAGCACGGACAGCGTCGAGACTCAGAAGAAATTCAAAGAGGAGCACCGCCTGCCTTATACCCTGATCGCCGACACCGAGAAAAAAGTGATCAAGGCGTTCGGCCAGACCGGCCTGATGTTCGCCAGCCGCCAGGCCTATCTCATCCATGATGGAAAAATCGTTTACGCCGACCTTAAGGGCTCCACCAAGCAGCAGGCCGACGACATTCTTAAGTTTCTAGCGCAAAAATAGCCCGCGACACGTCCTCAGCCGTGGAAAAACTTCTACGGCTCAGATCGCCTCGGTGACGGATCCCGTCCCGCCGGCCGCCACGGCCGGCAATTCCACAATGAATACGGCGCCTTCGCCCGCCGTGCTCTCACAACGCACCGTGCCGCCCATCGTCGTCACGAGTTGTTTCACGATGGCCAGCCCCAACCCGGACGATTGCTCGCCACCAGTCGGCCGTGCGCTCAGGCATGCGTATTTTTGAAACAATCGCGGCATCTCTTCCCGCGTGATGCCCGGCCCCTGGTCGCGCACGCGCAGCACCAGCTTCCCGCCCATCCCCGGCTCAACCTCGATCGTGACCACGCGGTCGAAAGGCGAATACTTCACCGCGTTTGAAATCAGGTTGTTGAGCACCTGGTGCAGGGCGGAACGATCCGCCAGCGCCTGCGGAGCCGTGCGTGCAAACTCGGTGGTCAACATGATGCGTTTGCGCGCGGCCTGCGTCTGCATCGCGGCCAGCACCGTCTCGACCTCCGCGGTGACATCGAGCGGCTCGATGCGCAGCCGGCGGCGGCCGTCCTCCAGCGCCTGCACATCGAGCAGGTTGCGAATCATGTGAATCATCTGGTGCGCCAGCACCATCATGCGCTCCAACGGCTCGCGATCCGCGGGCGGCGTCCTTTCCGCCAAGATCTCGATGTTCAGCATGAGGCTGCTCAAGGGATTGCGAAGGTCATGCGCGGCCATGTGCATCAAACCGCTTTTCTCCTCGTTCAGCTCCTCCAGCCGCCGCTTCGTCGCCTCCAGCTCCCGTTGCACATGCGCGCGCTCCGCGAGTTCCGATCGCAAGCTCCGGTTGTGCCACACCATGATCCCGATGAACGCCCCCGCCACCAAAGCGCCGCCCGCCACCCAGATCATCACATGGTCCCAACGCACGATCCGCACATAGTCCACCCCCACCCAGGGCCCGACGATGTCCTGGCGGTCCTTGGCGCTCAACGAAACGACCCCCTTGTCGAGCAGATCGCGCAGGACGGGCTGATCCTTGCGCACGGCATAACGCAGGTCGAAGAGGTAGGGCGCCACCCCGGCAATCTTCAGATTCGAAAGCCCGAGCGACTTGATGATGTAATTGGCGTTGGCGATGTTGGTCGCCGCCACATCCGCCCGACCCGCCGCCACTGCAAGAAAAGCGTCCTCCATCGACTTTACCGTCAGACGGTCGATGTCAGGATGCTCGCGCGCCAGCACCACCGCCGCGACGTAACCCTCGACGATCGCCATGCGCTTCCCGCGCAACTGCGCGATCGACATCACCGCCGGCGAGTCGGGCCGCGTCACAAACACCATCGGGAACGAGTTATACGCCCGCGTAAAAATAAAATCCCTTTCGCGCCCGGACTCCTCCGCCGTGCTCACTAGAAAATCCACCACCCCTGACCTCCCTCCCTCATAGGCTTCGGGCCACGAACGCGAATGCACCGGCTCGAACTTCAGGCCCAGCCGCTGCCCGATTAATTTCAGGAAGTCCGCGTCAATGCCCGCAAAGCCTCCCTGGCCGTCCCGGTAACTGAATGGCCCCCAGCCTGGATCATAACCAAAACGCACCACCGGATGATCTCGAATCCAGTCCCGCTCCGTCTCCGTTAATTCAATACGCGACTCCGCCCCTTCCGCCTTCGCCATCGCAAAGGCCAGGCCGACCAACACCAGACGAAGAAGCTGGGGCAGCCGTCGCATAGGATTTCCGCGTTGGCGCCATCCTATGTCGACAGGCGACCAGCACAAGCTGCGTGTCACCCGGTTATCGTGCACTCGCAAACTTGCGCAGGTATTTCAACGCCACTTCAAACTCGTTCGGCAGCGGAGCCGTGATCGTAATCATCTCACGTGTAACCGGATGCCTAACAATCAACCGGCTCGCGTGCAACGCCAGCCGGTTGATTAAAGGCTTCTCGTCCAGGCGCCCTTTGTAACCGCGTTTCAACTGCGAGAGCTTCAGTTCCGTAACCCCGTCACCATAAAAGGGGTCATTCAGGATCGGCAGTCCGCTGTATTGCAGGTGCACGCGGAGCTGATGCGTGCGTCCCGTGAGCGGACGGCATTCGACGAACGTGAACTGCTGGAAGCGCTCCAGCACCCGGACCACCGTCTGACTCGCCTTGCCATGCTTGCGCACCGCGCGCATCCGCCCCGGCTGCGTCTCGTCGTCAATCAAATCGCGATCGACAAAAAATTCGTCCTCCGCGAGCGGCTCCGGCGGCGCGTCACGAGGATCCTCGGAACGCACGAACAACTCCGCCCCCGGCGTCCCCACGCACAAGGCGTGATACACCTTCTTCACGGTCTTCGATTGGAACTGCCCGCTCACGAAATCGAGCGCCGCCTTTTCCTTCGTGCACAGCAGGATCCCGCTCGTGTCGGCATCGAGGCGATGCACGTTGGCCACGCCGTGCCCCATCTTGTCGTGCACGAGCCCCATGAGATTCTCGCGCTTTTTGTCCCAACGATCGGGTGCAACCAGCATGCCGCTGGGCTTGTCGAACGCGATCAACGTGTCGTCTTCGTAAATAACAGGAGGGATGGGCATGGACTGACTGCCATCGCAATGCCACTCTCCCACCCGCGCAAGCCCCGCTTCACCCCATCTCCCGACTCTGGACTCCTGCCGCTGGACTTCCTCACCCCATGAGACCTCCCCGCCACATCCTCGCTCTCGACCAAGGCACGACCTCCTCCCGCGCCATCGTCTTCAACCACGCCGGCGAAATCGTCTCGGTCGCGCAAAAGGAATTCGCCCAGCATTACCCCCGGCCGGGCTGGGTCGAACATGACCCCTTGGAAATCTGGTCCAGCCAGAACTCCACCGCCGCCGAGGCCCTCGCCCGGGCCAACCTTTCCGCCGATGCCATCGCCGCCGTCGGCATTACCAATCAACGGGAGACCACCGTTGTGTGGGACCGCGAGACCGGCCTCCCCGTGTGCAACGCCATTGTCTGGCAGGACCGGCGCACCGCCGCCTATTGCGCGCAGCTCAAGCGTGACGGCGTCGAGCCGATGGTGTCCGAAAAAACCGGCCTGCGACTCGATCCCTATTTCTCCGCGACAAAACTCCGGTGGATCCTGGAAAACATCCCCGGCGCCCGCGCCCGCGCCGAGGCCGGGGGACTGCTGTTCGGCACCGTCGACACCTGGCTGCTCTGGCAGCTCACCGGCCGGCAGGTCCATGCCACCGACCTGACCAACGCCTCGCGCACCCTCCTCTGCAACCTGCACACCGGCGCGTGGGACGAAGATTTGCTGGCGCTTTTTGACATTCCTCGCGCCGTCCTCCCGGAAATCCGCTCCTGCTCCGAGATCTACGGTCAGGTCGACCGCCACCTCTATCCCGCGGGCGCCCCCATCGCGGGCATCGCCGGCGACCAGCATGCCGCGCTCTTCGGCCAGGCCTGCTTCACCCCCGGCATGGTCAAGAACACCTACGGCACCGGTTGCTTCACGTTGATGCACACCGGCGAAAAACCCGTCGTCTCCCGCAACAACCTGCTCACCACCGTCGCCTGGAAAATCGACGGCCGGACCGACTACGCCCTCGAAGGGTCCGTCTTCATCGGCGGTGCGGTCATCCAGTGGCTGCGTGACGAATTGCAGCTGGTGCGCGACGCCGCCGAACTCGACCGCCTCGCCGCCTCCGTGCCCGACGCCGGCGGACTGTTTCTTGTTCCCGCCTTCTCCGGTCTCGGCGCCCCGCATTGGGATCCGTATGCCCGCGGCACGATGCTGGGCATCACCCGCGGCACCAATCGCGCCCAACTCTGCCGCGCCGCGCTTGAAGCCATCGCCTTCCAGACGGCCGATCTCATCGCCTGCATGGAGAAAGACAGCGGGATCCCGCTCAAGGAACTGCGCGTCGACGGCGGCGCTTCGCGCAGCGACCCGCTGCTCCAGTTCCAGGCCGACCTGCTTGACGCCGGCGTCATCCGGCCGCGCTGCATCGAAACAACCGCCCTCGGCGCCGCCTGCCTCGCCGGCCTGGCGACAGGCTTCTGGTCCGGTCGCGAAGAGATCGCGCGTAATTGGTCCGTGGATACGACCTTCCTCCCGCTCCGCCCTCGCGACGAAATCGGCCGTCTGCGCTCCGGCTGGGAACGCGCCTTGGAACGGGCCAAAGGCTGGGAACACCCCTGATCCGCCCCCCGTGTGGTCTTGAAAGCGGGGGCGCCCGTGGAACCGCCAGCCGCCCGGCGTGCAAACCACCCCGCCGCAAACCACGATTCGTCCCATTTCCCCCATCCCTCAGATCATCAAATTGCTGCCTTCCCTCACGTCTTTTTGACCGGGGTTAAAAGTGCGTAAGCTTTTGGGGGCTGGATGAATTCGCTTGCGAGTCCCCCCTCGGCCAAGCTGCCTCCAGACAGTCGTTCCGTATGTTCTCACTCATGAGAAGCCTGCTCTCCGTAGGCACCAGTTTTCTCACCACCCGCACCGCCCGCAAATTGCGCGACGGCGCCACCGGCGTGCCCGCGCAGGAACGCACCCTTGCCAGCCTTTGCACCCAGCTCGCGGCCACCGCCTATGGCCGCATCCATGGCATCACGCCGGACATCACTTATTCACAGTTTCAAGCACGTGTCCCGCTGCAGAACTACGAAGGATTCCTTCCCTACATTGAACGCATGAAAGGAGGGGAGTCTGACGTGCTCTGGCCCGGACATTGCAATTTTTACGCGGTCTCCTCGGGCACCACGACAGGCGTCGCCAAACACCTCCCCGTCACCGACGCCATGCTGGAACATTTCCGTAAGGCCGGCCTCGACTCCCTGCTCTACTACACCGCGCGCGTCGGCCACACCGGCGTGTTTCGCGGCAAACACCTCTTCCTTGGCGGCTGCACCACCCTCCACCGCCTCGATGAATCCAGGGAGCCTGCCACCTACGCCGGCGACCTCAGCGGCATCACCGCCCTCAATCTTCCCAACTGGGCCGAAAAACATCTCTACGAGCCGGGCCCTCAAATCGCCCGGATCGCCGACTGGCCCGCCAAGATCCAGGCCATCGCCGAGCGCACCTGGAACCGCGACATCACCCTTCTCGCCGGAATTCCCAGCTGGGTGCTCCTGCTCGCCGAAGCGGTCGAGGCGCGCGCCTCCAGCGGCAAAATCCGCCCGTCCCACCTCCAGGGCGTCTGGCCCAATCTCGAATGCTTCGTCCACGGCGGCATGCCCATCAGCCCCTACATGGACGAACTGCGCGCGCACATCGGCCCCAAGGTCAATTTCCACGAGGTGTATCCCGCCTCCGAAGGGTTCATCGCCGCGCAGGATTCCGAGTCGGTTTTCGGCCTCCGCCTCATGACGGATGCCGGTCTGTTTTTCGAGTTCCTGCCCATGCGGAGCTATCACTCGGACAACCTCGCCCAACTCGGCCCCCTCACCGTGCCGCTGGAAGGGGTGAAGGCCGGGGTCGATTATGCCCTCGTCCTGAGCACCCCGGCCGGACTCACCCGCTACATTCTCGGCGATGTCGTGCGCTTCATTTCGACCGATATTCCGCGGCTCGTCTACGTCGGCCGCACCTCCCTCCAATTAAATGCCTTCGGCGAAAACGTGGTCGAGAAAGAGCTGACCGACGCCCTCGTCGCCGTCTGCCAGCGACATGGCTGGATGATCGTCAACTTCCACGTTGCCCCGCTCTTTAACGACACCGTCGGAGGTATCCGTCGCGGACGGCACGAATGGTGGGTGGAACTCAGGCCTTTCACCGCCGAAACACCCACCGGTCCCGTGATCGCGGCGGAATTGGACGTGGAATTAAAGCGGCTGAATAATGACTACGACGCCAAGCGTGCCGGCGGTGGTCTTGAGGCTCCCCACGTGAAACTCGTCATGCCAGG
This sequence comes from Rariglobus sp., assembly GCA_029266495.1. GTDB lineage: Bacteria > Verrucomicrobiota > Verrucomicrobiia > Opitutales > Opitutaceae > Rariglobus. The sequence goes on from JAQSWS010000021.1 coordinate 27,983, forward strand.
AATCTTTGAATACTGGCTGCGCACCAAGGACAAATGGGGCGGCCATAACAAAATGCCCCGCTGCCGCAGCGATCGCGCCATTGCCGACGAACTGGCTCAGGTCGCCCGCTTCTCCGCCGACGCCTGACGCCCAAAGTCCGTCCGCCACGGGGGCTGCCGTCCGGACCCCGCTCCGTTTCGACGCTCCGCCGGAGCCAACACAGGCCCCGCCCGGTTGGCATGCCCGATGCTAAATTACTTCCGAACACAATTCCCTGCCTCGGCAGGGTTAGGGGTAAACATGGAACCGGCCTAGCGCCGGGTAAGAAAAATAGAGGGCCCGCCGTTAGGGGTTTCGGCGGGCCCTTCCTGTTTAAAGAGGGAGTTCCGCCCTGTCACAACAGCGACACGATCAGCTTTTCATAAGCCTCCATGTCCGAAAGCCCCGTCTTCACGTGCCGGATGTTCCCTTCGCGATCGATCAGATAAGCCGTGGGCAAAAATCCTTTAAAATCACCGAATGAGCCGGCGACGTCCGCATCCGCCATGATGAGCCGGTAGGTCACCTTCAAGGTCTCCCCAAATCGCTTCACCTCCACCGGCTCCGCTTCGTCCAAAGACAAGCCGAGGATCACCAATCCACGATCCGCATACTTCTTCTGCCATGCGGAATATTCCGGGATCTCCTTGCGACACGGCGCACACCACGTTGCCCAAAAATCGACCAGCACGACCTTTCCCTTGAACTCACTCGAGCGCACCTCGCGGCCATCGACATCCTTCAATGCCCAGGCGGGCGCCGGGCGCAACACCGGCAATACCGGCAACGCCGTCGCAACCGCCTCGCGGCCGCATGCCGTCATGAACAGCCCTGCGAGCGCCAGCAGTCCGGTGAGCAGAAAAGGTTTCATTTGCATGAGAACCTCAACGGACGCCGCTTATTCCCGCCGTCAAGCCCGCGCCGCTCCGAAACGCGGCAGCAAGTCGCCGGTCGAGATCAACGCCAGTCCCAGGAAGCCGCACGCTTTCACCAGCAGCACAAGTGCGACGGACTCCAGTCCCTCGAGTTCAAAATAAATCGCCCCGGCGAGCATCATGCCACCCAACACCAGCTCGACCATGGTGATCGCGGCGAACAGAGTGCGGCTGCGCAACCGCATCAACAGCCCGCCTGCGGTTACCACACGACCGCCCTTGGGCGTGCGCACAAATTCACCGCCGCGCTGAAACAGACCCTCCACCACCGCCACGCAGCACGTGACACTCATGGCCAGGCCGAATGCAAGCATCAGAGGCGCGGCGATAAAGAGCAGCACGCCTTCCTTCCACTGCCGCCGGCTGAAATACTGGCCCGTGATGTAGAGCGCCACCGTCGCACCGCTCGTGAGCACCACGACGACGGGATTAAAAATCATCCACGTCCCCGTGAGCCGCGCGCCGAATAACAAATACGGCACAAAAATCACCGAAAACAGCACCAGCAACGGATGAATGAACCCCACCAGCAGGTGGCTGGCCGCCTCGCGTTTGATGCGCCCCGACACCTCGCTGCGCAGGATGGTCCCCAATTGCTTGCGCATCACCTGAATGCCACCCTTCGTCCAGCGCAGCTGCTGCGACTTGAAGGCCGTGAGGTTCTCCGGCAGCTCCGAGGCCACCGAGTAATCCGGCAGATAAACGAATCGCCAGCCCTTGAGCTGCGCACGGTAACTTACATCGAGATCCTCCGTGACCGTGTCGGGCGTCCAGCCACCCGCCTCCTCCAACGCGGCGCGGCGCCACACGCCCGCCGTCCCGTTGAAATTAAAAAACAACCCCGACGCATGCCGGGCCGCCTGCTCCACCACAAAATGGGCATCGAGGAAGATGCCCTGAAAGCGGGTGAGAAAACTCGCATTGCGGTTATTGAACTCCCAGCGCGCCTGCACCACGCCAATCTTGGGATCGGCGAACTGCGGCATCATCGTTTCAAGGAAATCGGGCTCGGGGCGGAAATCCGCGTCGAAGATCGCAAAGAATTCCGCATCGGTCAGCGTGTTGGCATAAGCCAGCGCACCGGCCTTGTAGCCCGACCGGTCCGTGCGGCGGATGTGCCGCACCACGGCGGCCTGTTGCGGATGCGCCTTCAACCAGCGGTCGATGATCGCCGGCGTCTCGTCATTGGAATCATCGAGCACCTGAACCTCCAGCAAGTCCGCGGGCCAGCGGATCGCGGTGACCTTTTCCAACAACGCCTCGACCACCAGCGGTTCGTTGAACAGGGGAAGCTGGATGCACACCTTGGGCTGCGGACCGGTCCAGGGCGGCGGCGCGACCGGACGTCGGCGCGATCCCAGAAGGTAGAGCCAGAGCATCTTGACCTTGTGCAGACCGAAAACGCACATTCCCGCCAAGGTGAATAAATAGAGTCCCAGCAATAACTGGGAAAAGAAAGGAGACATAGATTGTTACAGGCTAGTGGCTAAACCGCTGATTTTGTTCCGGTGAACCCCGCCGGTGCAAGCCACCAAACGCGACGCTCCAAACCGCCCCGCTCAGGCATCATCGCTGGACCCCGGTAAATTCATCCCCAGCGTCTCAATGAATTTTTTCATCGCCGGGGTGAGCACGCGGCCCTTCCGGTGCAAAATGGCCAGCGGACGGGTGAATTCCTTGTTCTTGAACGGAATCACCGCGAGTGTCCCCTGCTGCTGCTCTTGAAGCACCGTGGCTTGGGGAACAATCGCGATGCCGTGGTCGATTTCGACCGCGCGCTTCACCGTCTCGATATTGTCGAACTCCATGACCGGCTCGATCTCCAGCTTGTTGTCGCGGAAAATCTGGTCCACCGCCTTGCGCGTCGGAATGTCGGGATCGAAGCCGATGAACTTCTGCCCGGCGAGCTGCTTCAACTCCACGCCCGCATCCCCGCACTTGGCCAGCGGATGATTGGGATGGGCGATCAACACCAGGCGATCGTTGCGAAATGGCAACTGCTCGATCTGACGCGTGCGCACCGGGAACGCCACCAGGCCAAAGTCCACCGAGTTGTGGAGGATGTCCTCGTAAACAAGATTGGAACGACGGTATTCCACCCGCACGTTGACCGACGGATAATCGACCAAAAACCGTTTGATAAAGGGCGGCAGCTCGTGAAGACCGATCGAATAAATCGTCGAAATACGGATCGTGCCGCTGATGACTTTCTTCATCTCCTGAAGCTCGCTCGCGAGCTTGTCATAAGCGTGCAACAGCTCCTTCGCCGCCTCGTAAACACGCTGGCCCTCACGCGTCAGCTGGAACTGCTTCTGACTGCGATCTATCAGCAGCGCCTTGAAATGACGCTCCATTGCACGGGCCTGCTGACTGACGGCGGATTGTGTGATCGCGTTGATCTTTGCCGATTTTGAGAAACTCTTCGTCTCAACCAAGTCCGCAAAGATTTTGAAGTTTTCGATTTGCATAGGCGCGCAGTAGTGAGTGTTCAGTATAAATAAATCTTATTCTAAGCAACCCTATAATAGACCCGTCTATGCTTCCTACTTATGATGCGTTTAAAAGCCGCGCTGATGGCGTGCGCGCCCAGATCGCTGCGGCTTGTCTGAGGTCGCATCGTGATCCTGTTGAAGTCGAGCTACTTGCCGTGACAAAAACCCACCCGGCCGAGGCCGCCGATTATGCGGCCCGCTACGGATTGCGCGCCGTCGGAGAAAACCGGGTCCAGGAGGCGGTCGAGAAGCAGCCGCACTGCACGACCAGGATTGGATGGGAACTGATCGGACATCTTCAATCCAACAAGGCAAAGCTCGCCGCCGTGCATTTTGACCGCGTGCAAAGCGTCGACAGCGAAAAACTTCTCAATCACCTCGACCAAGCCGCGGCGACGCTCGGAAAAATCCTGCCCATTCTCCTGCAAATCAACGCCGGCCGGGATCCCGCCAAATTTGGCGCCGAAATCGAGGATGCGCCACGTCTGCTCGAAACCGCGCTCGCCAGAAAAAACCTGCGTATCGACGGATTCATGACAATCGCCCCGCTCTCAGACGATCCATCGGTGGCCGAACGCACCTTCGCCACGTTGCGCACGCTTCGTGACGATCTGGCATCACGCTTCGGAGTGCCGCTCCGCGAACTCTCGATGGGCATGAGCGGCGACCTTGAGGCGGCCATCCTCGCCGGCAGCACTCAAGTCCGCATAGGCAGCGCGCTCTACGGCTTGCGTTGAATGCTTGAAGCGGGGCGAAACGGGCGGACTCCGACATGAATGTGGCTTGATTTTTTGCGGCCCAAACCGACCCGGCCGCTGGCCACGCTCCACCTGCATATCTGTAGCACTCTTTCCCGTTTGCCACCCGCGTAAAACCGCTTTGGATTTCGCTCGTGGAAAACGCACAACCCAGCCTCGGCTCCCGCGAAGCAGTGCTGGCGTTGCTCGACGACCCCAGCCCCACCGTCCGCAAAGCCCTGCTCGCCCACTTTTCCGCTCAAGGCGAACCTGCCCGCATCTTCCTCGAAAGCCTCGCCAACGGCGGCAGCCGCCTTCTCTCCACCCATGCCCGCGGATACTTGGAAGAACTCAAGTTCACCGATCCCGTTTCCGAATTCCGCGACTTCATCCGCTCGCTAAACTACGAACTCGAAACCGGCGCCCTGCTCCTCACCCGCACGGTGTTTCCCAACCTCGATGTCGGCCTCAGCTGCCAGCGCCTTGACGACCTCGCCGCCCGCTGCCGTGAGCTGATCGCCGAGCCGCTTTCAGTCCGCGAAAAATGCCGCATCATCAATCGCGTGCTGTTTCACGAGAACGGCTTTCGTGGCAATCTCGAGCACTACACCGACCCGCTCAACAGCTTCCTTCCGATCGTGCTGGAGCGCCGCAAGGGCATCCCGCTCTCGCTCAGCATCGTCTACCTGCTCGTTGCACAACGCCTCGGAATCGACCTCGAACCCGTCGCCCTGCCCGGACACTTCATGGTCGGCTGCTATCTGGAGGATGCCCCCCTTTTCATCGACCCGTTCGAACAGGGCGCCTTCCGTTCGCCCGAGGAGGTCTTCGCCTTCGTCAAAGCCGGCCCCATCGCGCCCAAAATCTCCGACCTCGCCCCGGCGACGGTCCGCGAGGTTCTCTGCCGTAGCTGTCGCAATCTCGTGCATCATTACACCGCCGCGGGCGACGCGGACCATGCCCGTCTGTTCACGAGTTTCGTCGAGGAGTTCGAATCCACCCACGAGCGCCACGCGCAGCCGTAGGACCGCATAATCGTTCTCGTTCTCATAATCGTTCTCGTTCTCTCTTTCAGATGGAACGTAAACGATGACGCCCTCCGACAAGATCTACACGCTCGCCGATCTCGACACCTGGTCCTTCGCCGGAACCGCCCTCGCCGTGCTCGGCCATCCGATCAAGCACTCGATCAGCCCGCCCATGCACAATGCGGCGCTCGCACGGATGGCGACGAACGATCCGCGCTTCGCAACGTGGAAATATTTCCGCTTCGACATCGCCCCCGACGACCTGCCCGTCGCGCTCAAAAAACTGCACGCCTGCGGCTTCGCCGGCCTGAACCTCACGGTGCCCCACAAGATACTGGCATTCCATGACGAACTCGTGAAGGAGATCGATCCTGCCGCTTGCGATATTGGTGCCATAAATACTCTGCGCCGAACCGCCGCTGGCTGGCATGGCTACAACACCGACGGCTACGGCCTGGCGACCGGCATCCGCGAAGACCTTCACCGTGAACTCGCCGGCGCACAGATTATTCTTCTCGGCGCGGGAGGAGCTGCTCGGGGTGCCGCGGTAGAGTGCGGACTTCAAAAATGTGAAAAACTTTGGCTGGTAAATCGAACCCCTGAAACGCGAGACCAGCTCCATCATAGGCTTGATCTTGCATGGGCCGGCAACGGTCCCGCCGTTCAAGTTCTCGATTTGAAAAACCCACCAAAGGAGCTTCCCCAAAACGCCTTGGTCATCAACGCCACCAGCGCCGGCCTGAAACCCACCGATCCGCTGCCCATCGACCTCGCCGCTCTGGCCGCGCACGCCCGGCCGGCCGGTGTTTACGACATGATCTACAACCCGGCCGAGACTCCCCTCCTGGCCCAGGCCCGCGCCCTCGGCATTCCCGCCGCCAACGGTCTTTCGATGCTCGTCCACCAAGGCGTCCGCGCCCTTGAAATCTGGAGCGAAGCCACCGTGCCCGTTGACGCAATGCGCACCGCCGTCCATTCAGCCATGAAAGCCTCCGCATGACCTTCGATTACGCCGAATTCGCCGCCGCCTTTCCCTGGTTTTTCCCTGTCGCCGCCGGCCTCTTCGGCGCAATCGTCGGCAGCTTTCTCAACGTCGTCATCTACCGGATGCCGCTGGACAAATCCATCGTCACCCCCGGCTCCCACTGCGCCTGCGGCGCACCCATCAGGTGGTATGACAACATCCCCGTGCTCAGCTGGTTTATTTTGCGTGGCAAGGCCCGCTGTTGCGGACGCCCCTATTCGTTCCGCTACCCGTTCGTTGAATTGCTCACCGCCGCGCTCTTCCTGACCAGCTGGCTGATGTTCCCGCCTGCAAAGGCGCTCTGCGGCATGCTTTTTGTGAGCTGCCTGCTCTGCGCCACGTTCATCGACCTCGACCACATGATCATTCCAGAGCCGTTCACGATCGGCCTGGGGGTCGTGGGTGTGGTGCTTTCCGTATTCGTTCCCTCACTACATAACCAGGATGACGGCCTGTTTTTTGTCAGCGCGCTGCATTCCGGGGTGATCTCGCTGCAGGGATTGCTGGTCGGCTCGGGACTGGTGCTCTGGATCGCCGTGATTGCGGAAACACTGCTCAAGAAGGAGGCCATGGGATTTGCCGACGTGACTTTTGTCGGCGCCATCGGCGCTTTTACCGGCTGGCAGGGCGCGGTCTTCGCGGTCTTCGGCGGCGCGGTGGTCGGAACCGTCTGGATCGGCCTGGCCGCGCTGGTGAAAAAACTTTCAGGCAGCCGGGTCCATCTCGCCCCCCGCGCCGAAACCGCCGACGGAAAAACCACCGAGGACCTCGGCATGAATGTGCACGTTCCCTTCGGGCCGATGCTGGCCATCGGCGGGTTGCTGCATTTTTTCTGCTTCAGCGCCTGGATGGACGACTACTTCGCCGAGCTCGCGGCGATGTTCCAGTAGCCCAGCCTTGTCTGCCCGGGCTTAAAGCCGCTGCGCACCGTCGCCCGTGCGCATGTGCAGCACATCAGGCCGTGCTCCGTATTTCCGGGCGTAGGCATCCGCAACCACCTGGGCCTGCGCGTCATCAAATGCCGCGTTCGTCAAGGCCATGACCGCGCCGCCGAAGCCACCACCCGTAAGCCGCGCGCCGTAAACGTTCGCCTCGCCCGCGAGCGTATCCACCAGGAAATCGAGCTCCTCCGTGCTGTTGCCAAACAGGTGTTGCGAACTGCGATGCGATGCGGTGAGCAAGGTTCCGACTGCGGGCAAATCGCCCTTTTCCAGCACCTTGACCGCCTCATCCACCCGCCCGATCTCCTCGACCACGTGCTTTGCGCGTTTGTAAGCGTCCGCGGAAAGCGATCCTTTCGCGCCCTCGACTTTCGCCGGGGTCGCCTCGACGAGCAGCGACACGCCCAACGCCTTTGCCGCCTCCATGCACTCACGGTGGCGGGCGGCATAAAGTCCGTCCACGAGCGCGTGCTTCGTGTGAGTATTAAAAATCCAAAAATGCGCATCGGCGGGCAGCGGCACGGTATCGAAGCGCGGTCCCCGGCAATCGATGAACACCAGGGAATCCGCCTTGCCAAAGCCCGACACACCCTGGTCCAGAATGCCGCAAGGCACGCCCACAAAATGATTCTCCGCATGCTTGCCGATCTTCACGAGCGTCTCGCGGTCCGCCTGCTGGCCGGTGATGGCGAGAAATGCCAGACCCGACGCCAGCTCGATCGCCGCGCTGCTGGAGAGCCCCGCGCCCGTCGGCAAATCGGACATGGCCACGTAATCAAAGCCGTGCGGAACATGCAATCCGAACGCCGGCAGGGCCGCGATCACACCAAGCGGATAGTTGATCCAACTCGCCTCCCCCACCTGTTTGACGCTCACGGCGGCATCGAGGGTCTCCATCTTGCAGGTGAACAAGCTGTAGAAGTTGCGCTGTCCATCCTCCCGCGGAGCAATCGCCACCCACACGCCGCGATCAATGGAAGCCCCGAGCACCGTGCCGCCATTGTAATCGGTATGATTGCCGATGAACTCGATACGACCGGGCGCACGCGTGATGACGGCGGGCTCGCGACCGTGGACTTGCTGAAAGAGGGCGGCGATTTTCTGCTTCATGGAAGCCTGCCGGAATGCCCTGCCGAACCCCGTGCCGTCAACGGTCTTTCGCAAAGGTGAACTCTGCCACAAGCCCCGGAGCGCGGCAGTTCGCCGACCCACGGCCCGATCCCTACTTCGTCACGCCCTCGAATCCCGGCGGCGCTTCGCCTTGCGCGCCCTTGGTCACCAATTGCAACAAGTAGCCCATCGCCTCCACCCGCGAAATCCCCCGTTGCGCAACCAGCTGCTCGCAACGCTTGAGCAATTGATCCGCCATCGTGGCGGCCGCCACCGGTGTCGCCGCCCCGAGCTTGGTGCAAAATTGAATAAGCTGTTCGCGTTCGGTCATGGCAGGTCGACCAATGCAATAAAACCTTCGCCGCCCGGTTCGGGTGCAAGCAACGCCGCCGGATCCAGCCCCAGCTTGGTGATCATCGCGATCCCGATGAACCCGCCCGCACCATCCGCCACCGCCGAGCGCAACTCGCCTACCCGCTTCTCCCCTTGCAACAAAGCCGAAGGCACGGCCGGAGGGATTCGTCCCCCGGCCCGCACGCGCACCAGCCGCCGCCGCACGGTGCCCATCGCCTTGAGCCGCGCCATCACCTCCTGCCCCAGATAGCAGCCCTTCGTGTAAGAAATCGCCACCGCGTCCAAACCTCCTTCGTTCGGCAGATCGCCAGGCCCGATATCCTGCGGAACCTTGGGAATTCCGGCCGCGATCCGTTTCCGTTCCAACTCCTCCGCCGGCACTTCCGTCAACCCGCCCGGCACCGGGGCGGTGCAGGGCAACAGCCATTCGAAACTCGGTCGATTCTCGCGCCTGCCGGAAAAAACAAATCCTCCACCCGCACGTTTGAATTCTCCCACCGCCGGCACCCCACCCGCCTGCCGGGCCAGCCAGGCCTCCGCGTCGGCCCCCCCCACCGCGATCCCCTGCCAGTCTGCCGTGACGTCGGTCACCACCACATCATCCGCGATGATATAGGATTCAAGTCGCTCCCGAATGCCCGTCGCGCCCGACGAAAAACTAATAATCCACACACTATCAGGTGCTTCCCTAAGCACAAAACTATCGGCCAGCACCTTCCCCTTTTGATTCAACCATAACCCATAGGCGGCCGCATCAGGCGTCGACGACCTCAATTCCTGCGTAAGCTGCCCTTGCAAAAAGGATAAGGCGTCCTCACCGGTTACATGCAGGCATGCGGCGGGCCGATGCACGTTCTTCCACGTCATATCGGGATCGAAAATAATGAGGTTTTTATCCATCTAAACTGGAGCAATTTGAAGCAAGTGCTGAGAGATTCTGAGAACTTTATATTGACCAGAATCGAGCATCGACTACTTCTTACAACGTTAGATTAAAACACTTCTCCTGCCTAGCAGGAGTTTTGGGGTAACTAAGAAAGCAAATGGCCGGTCGCTTAGGGGTAGGCGACCGGCCAACTTATTTTTAAGATTCGAGACCGTCAGAAATCCCCACCGCACCGCTTCCCATCCGAAGCGGTTTTTTTGCGCCCTCTCGTAATTCCCCGGCCGGTCATTGGTCATTGGTCATTGGTCATTGGTCATTGGTCATTGGTCATTCCGAGCGCCGCTCGGCGCGGCGCTCGGCAGGCTTGCCCTCGGGGAGACAGTTGCGCCACTTTCTTCCCTTCATGCACAAGACGTCCGACATCAATGTCGTGGAGACCCGCCCTCTCCCCTCGCCCGCCCAGTTGCTGGCCGAATTGCCAAAAACCGAGGCCCAGGCGGATTTCATCACGCGCACCCGCGACGAAATCAACCGCCTCATTTTCACGAGCGACCGCCGCTTTCTCCTCATTATCGGCCCTTGCTCGATTCACGACACCGAGGCCGGACGCGATTATGCCCGGCGCCTCGCCAAACTCGCGGCCGAAGTCTCCGACCGCGTGATGGTGGTCATGCGCGTCTATTTTGAGAAACCCCGCACCACCGTCGGATGGAAGGGCCTCGTGATGGACCCGCATCTCGACGGCTCCCACGACATCGCCGCCGGCCTTCGCCTCGGTCGCGCCTTCCTTCGCGAAGTGCTCGATCTCGGCCTGCCCACCGCCACCGAGTTCCTCGACCCGATCACCCCTCAATACATCGCCGACCTCGTCTGCTGGGGTGCCATTGGCGCCCGCACCACCGAATCACAGACGCACCGCCAGCTCGCCTCGGGCCTGTCGATGGCCATCGGCTTCAAGAATGGCACCGACGGCAATCTCACCACGGCGGTCAACGCCATCAAAGCCGCCGGCCAGCCCCAGACTTTTCTCGGCGTCAGCCTCGAAGGCGCGGCCTCGGCGATTGTCACCCGTGGCAATCCCAATTGCCACATCGTCCTCCGCGGCGGATCCGCGGGTCCCAACTACTCCGCCGACCATATCGTCAAAACCGAACAGGCGCTCACCAAGGGCGGCCTTCCGCTCTCAATTCTCGTCGACGCATCGCACGACAACTCGGCCAAAAAACCCGAGCTCCAGCCCGACGTGATCCGCGCGCTCCTGTCACAGATCAGCGCCGGTAACACCTCGATCATGGGCGCGATGGTCGAAAGCAACATCGAGAGCGGCAATCAGCCCTTCCCCCAGCCCAAGGACAAACTCCGCTACGGCGTGAGCATCACCGACGGCTGCATCGGTTGGGACACGACCGAAAAGATGGTGCGCGAAATCCACGCCGCCCTCGCCCCGCATTTCGCCTGATTTAACCGCCATTTTCGCGCAACAAATCGCAATCCCTGCGTTCCGCTTCTTCCCTCAACCCGCTAACCTTACCAGCCATGAGCAAAACTCCCATTCGCGTCGCCGTCACCGGTGCAGCCGGTCAGATCTCCTATTCGCTTCTTTTCCGCATCGCCTCCGGCGCGATGTTCGGCCCCGACCAGCCGGTCATTCTCCAACTCATCGAAGTCCCGGTCGAAAAAGCCATGAAGGCCCTCGAAGGTGTCGCGATGGAACTCGATGACTGCGCCTTCCCGCTCCTCAAGGGCATGGTCCTCACCGACGACCCGCGCACCGGCTTCAAAGACGCGAACTGGTCCCTTCTCGTTGGCGCCAAGCCCCGCGGTCCCGGCATGGAGCGCGCCGACCTCCTCAAGGACAACGGCAAGATCTTTATCGGCCAGGGCAAGATCATCGATGAAGTCTCCGCCGCCGATGCCCGCGTCGCCGTGGTCGGCAATCCTGCCAACACCAACTGCATGATCGCCGCCTCGCAGGCCAAGCGCCTCACGCCCGATCGCTTCACCGCCATGGTGCGCCTCGACCAAAACCGCGCCCAGGCCCAGCTTGCCAAAAAGGCAGGCGTCGAGCTCACCGCCGTCAAAGACATCTTCATCTACGGCAATCACAGCCCGACCATGTTCCCCGCGTTCAAACACGCGACGATCAATGGCAAGCCCGCCAAGGAAGTCATCAACGACTGCGACTGGCTCAAGGGACCGTTCCTTGAAACCGTCGGCAAGCGCGGTGCCGCGATCATCGCCGCCCGAGGCCTGTCCTCGGCCGCCTCCGCCGCCAACGCGTTGGTCGACCACGTCCGCTCGCTGGTCACTCCGGGCGCGATTCACTCCGTCGCCGTGAAGAGCGAAGGCCGCTATGGCTTCGACCCCGAAGTCTGGGCCGGCATGCCGGTGCGCACGACCACACCTGGCAGTTACGAGGTCATCACCAGCTACGAAATGTGCGATTTCTGCAAAGAAAAGATCGCCCTCACCAACAAGGAACTCGTCGAAGAGCGCGCCGCCGTCCTCGACATGATCAAGGCCTGAGTAGACGCGGCATCTTGTCGCGTTTCCCCAAACGGCGCCCCTCCCGGGCGCCGTTTTTTATTGGAGGCGCCTCACAACAACCCCGCCAGCGCCCGGTCCTTCGTCAGCGCAAACGCCTTCCTCACGGCCGCGAACGCCTCGACCAATTCACGCGGCGAACCGCTCCGTTCAAAGCGCATCTCCAGCGATGCGCCATCACATACCACCGCCGCATCGACACCCGCGACCGTGAGCGTGCAATCGCGATAATCCGACGGGTAATCCACGCGCAACCGGGCCGTCTCTTCATCGGCATCGAGCCCTTCCACCGCATCGATGACCGCCTCGACACGGACGCCTTTTTTCAACGCAAACGCGATCGCTGAGAACTGTCCTGCGAACAACCCGTTGAACTCCTCCACCTGCAATAAATCGCCGCTCTTGATCGAGTGCAGCGTCCGGGTGATCGCATAGTTCGAGGGGTCACCCGCCTCCAGCGCATAGGCAATCTCCAGGGTAAAATCCTTCGCGCTCAGCACCGCCACCGGCGACGTCACATCCAGCCCGATGTCCTTCCGCTTGTAACCGAGCGCCTCCTTCGCCCGCTGAAAAAATCCCTCCGCCTCCTCGGACAACTCCGCCGCACACAACTTCGCCAAAAAGCCCGACGTCGCGTTGTTCACCGCATCCGGCACCGTGTGCCGGGACTTGTCGAAGCCGCGCAGATTTTTAAACGCACCGCCGCCCCTCCCCACCAAGCTGACTTGGGAAATAAACGAACGTGGATCATCAGCCGCCGACTTGGCCATAAAGCGTCGAGTCAGTGCACGAACCCGCGCGACCGGAAGTCTAAAGAAAGTAGACGCGGCATCTTGCCGCGTTCACCGTGCCCCCATGTCCACCGCTCCGATCCTCGTCGTCTGCGCCCTCATCGAACGTGACGGCTGCGTGCTCATGGCCCAGCGCCCCGCGCACAAGCATCTCGGCGGAAAATGGGAGTTCCCCGGAGGTAAAATCGAGCCCGGCGAAACCCCCGAGTTCGCGCTCCACCGCGAACTCCAGGAAGAACTCGGATGCACCGTCGAAATTCTCCGCCCGCTCGCCCCGCATACGCACGCCTACGCCACCGTCACCGTGCAACTGATCCCCTTTGTCGTCCGGCTCTGTCCGGGCGGCGGCCAGCCGCAGACGCATGAACACGCCGCCCTTCAATGGGTCCCCTTCAACGAGCTTGCCGCGCTTGATCTGCCCGAGGCAGACCTGCCCATCATCGCCGATTATCTCCGGACGGTTCCGGCGTCGCCCGAGGCGTGAGCCAAGGGAGTTCGCATCCGCCCGCCCCGCACCGTTCCCCCGCACACAATGACTCCGGAAAGTTTGTCACTTAATAAGTGACAAACTTTCCAAGCGCGCACGTGCATCTTCAGACGAACGCGCCCTGCTTGCGCAGCGTTTCGCGCAGCAGGTTCACGTCGAGCTGGCGGGTCGAGGTCAGGTCCTGCTTCACACAGAGCGCCGCCGCCGCGCCCGCGCCTTCGCCGATCGCCATCACCTGCGGGGTGATGCGGATCGCCGCATGAGCCTCATGCGTGCTGTCGAGGCAGCGCGATGCAATCAGCAGGTTGTCCACGCCCTGCGCCCGGATGCTGCGGTAGGGGATCTCATACCACTTGCCCTCGGGCGGATGGATTCGCTCCGTGCCCTCGCCCGTCGGACTGTGGATGTCGATGAACCAGTTTCCACGCGCGATGCAGTCTTCGAAAGAAACAACATCGATGATGTCCCTCGCGGTAATGGTATGATCGCAGCGGATACGACGCGTTTCGCGCACGCCGATGTGCGGAGCCGTCTCGGAAACCACCGCGTTCTCAAATCCCGGAATATGTTTTTTGAGAAACGCCGCGACTTCGGCGACCTGGCGGCGGCCCTCGATCATCGCGTCCGTCACGTCGCGCAGCTTGGTGCCGTCCTTGTTGATGATGCGCGTGGTGTTGAAGTTCCACTCGCCCGGCCGCGGGTTGCGCGACGACAGCACGTCCTCCCGCGGCACGGTGACCTCGCCGCGGGCCTTGGCCGCCTGCCAGGCGCGCGCAAAATCCGGGTCTGCTTTCTTAGATTCCATCGCCCGCGCGTCGTCGACGCCGGTCATCTTGAAAATCATCGTCATCGGTTGAACACCGCCGTCGCTCTCACGCCCCTGGTCGGCGGGGACGCCTGCCAGCACGCTCACATCACCGTCGCCGGAAGCATCGATGATCATCTTCGCAAGGATGACCTGACGGCCCTCCTTCGACTCAATGATCACGCCGCGGACGCGGTTTCCTTCGCGGATCACGCCCGCCACCTGGGCAAAGAAATACGGCGTCACGCCCGCGGACGTCACCAGCCGGTCGAGCGTGACCTTGGCCGTCTCGGAATCGTAGGTGCCGGAGGCACCGTAGCTGTCGGCGCCCCATCCATTGTCATTCCAGCCACCCGCGGCCGCCCACGAATTGACGACTTCGGTGAAAATCCCGCGCACATACGGGAACGGCATGATCGCACTGAGAATGCCGGCCGTCCATGTGCCGCCGAAGCTTCCGAAGCGTTCGACGAGGATCGTCTTCGCACCGTTGCGCGCGGCCGACACCGCGGCGCCGATGCCGCCCGGACCGCCACCGACGACCAGCACATCGGCCTCGGCCACAACCGGAAGCTTGCGCGCAGGCTCTTCATAAAAACCAGAAACAGGGGTTGAACTCATGGCTTCCACAGTGCCCCGGCGCCTCGAATCCGCCAGTGACGACGCTTGCTTAGCTTACATATTAAGTTGTAATTTTTCAGCATGAAAACCGCCGCCACGGTGCCTTCCGTGCTCACCTTTGAGGACTGGTCGTTCCTGCAGGCGCACTTGCTCTGGTGCTACGAAGGCGAAGTCGCGGTGCCCAACCGGCGGCTGCTTTCCCAACGCAACCAGCTCTCCGCGTGGTTGCTGCAAGCCGGCTCCGTCACCGTCCGCCGCGGCGGGCAAACCTGGGTGGCGCGGCCCGGGGAGTGGGTGTTTTGCGGCCCGCATCCGATGCACCAGGAGTTTTCACCGGACGCGCGCATTCTTTCGATCAACTTCAAACTCGAGTGGCCGTCCGGCGACTCGCTCGTCGAGCACATCCTGCTCGTGCCCGCGCGCGAACATCCCGCACTGGGACGGGCGGCGCGCGCGTTGCTGCGCTTCATCTCGAAACGGTTTCCCCATGCCGGCACCGATCTGCGTCCGCGGCCGATGGAACTCACCGATTTTTTTGAGATGCAGAAACTTTTCTCCGCCTGGGCGCAGGCCTATTTGAAGACCATGCTGGCCGCCGGCGTGGTGCCCGCGCGCATGGCCGGCCTCGACCCGCGCGTGCTCAACCTGGTGCGCCGCCTGGACCGACACGACTGGCGCGTCCCGTTTCGTGAAAAAAAGCCCGCGCTCGCCACCGGCCTGAGCGCAGGTCATCTCGACCGTCTGTTCGTGCAGCAGCTCGGGCTGACGCCTCACGCCTATCTGCAAAAGCGCCGCCTTGAATCCGCGCTGGCCGCCCTCGCCGGCTCGGAGGTGCCCGCCAAAAAAATCGCCTACGATCTGGGATTTTCCTCCGCGTCGCATTTCACCCACTGGCTGCGCAACGCCACCGGGAAATCCCCGCGCGAGGTGCGCGCCGGCTCATCGTAGGGCCCGACCTTGTGTCGGGCCGGTGAGGCGTGCGCAGGCGAAAAGACCGCGCGGCCTCACGCAAGGTGAGGCCCTACTCTCAGCACCGCGCCAATTCGCAGAAGACCAACGCACACGGGGCGACGTCGGTGGAAAACGCAAACTCGCCGTCGAGCGTCAGCGTTTCATCGCGCAGCACCACCGGCTCGGCGGCGTGGCGGAGGCGGTAGCGGTGGACATGGGTTAAAAAAAAGGCGGGACGCCGGAGAGGCGTCCCGCCGGGGCGCGGGTGGTGCTGTGAGGAGCGATTGGCGCGGAGTGTGGCGAATCAGGGTGAGGTGTAGCCGGTGATCGTGAACTGGCTCAGCGCGGCGCTCTGGATCGATTCGCTGGAGATCGCGGGATAGAGCGAGGTGTCACTGAAGAACGTGGCGGAGGTCGTGAAAGCGGGGACGTTGAGCGTCGCCGCGGTGGCCCCGGTGGTGAGGTTCTTGAGCGTGATCGTCGCGGTCCAGGCGGCGGCGGTGGCACCGCGGTTGAGCGTGAAGTTCAGTTGCAGCGGATCGGAGACGTTGTCCCCGCCGGCGGAATTCAGGCCAAGAGCGGAACCGGCGACGTTGGCGGTGAGGCTGGTCGCGGGCGTGCCGTTGGCTTGATAGAAACCGATGCGGTAGAGGTCGGTTCCGGAGGCACGGCCGAAGTAGGCGCGGAGGCTGGTGGTGCCGGAGGTGGCGTTGTAGAAGTAAGTGGGCGCGATGATGGTGGCGGTGCCTCCGGTGGCGGCGGACTGGGTGAAGTTAAAATCGAACACGGTGGTGCGCGAAGGCGTGGCGGTGTAGCTGACGGGCGTTTGCCAGACGGCGTTTTGCGCGGCGGTCTGGGCGGTGTTGACGACGAGGCCCTTGGTCAGGTCGATGTTGAAGCTGCCGGAGCCGGAGACGAGTTGCCAGGCGGGTGCGGAGCCGGGCTGGTTGTGCAGGGTGCCGTTCGCGTAGCCTTCGGCGGCGGTGAAGTTCACCGCTTGCAGGCCCTCGTGGATCTTCACGTTGGAGTAGCGGGCGCAGACAGCCTTGTTGCCAGCGGCATCGTTGTCGTTGGCGATGGCGAGGTGGGTCATCGCGCCGGTGTAGAAAGTGCCAAGCGGGATGAGGTAGGTCTTGGGGCCCGAGGCGGAGACATAGTCCTTGTAGTTGGTCCAGGCGCCGGACCAGATTTGCGAGCCGGCGAAGTGGAAGAGGCGTTTGGCGTCGGTGTGGCTGTCGTTGTTTTCGAGCCCGAGGGCGATGATCTCGCCGGGGGCGGCGGATTCGACGGTGACTTCGAGCACGGTGTCGGGGGTGACGGTGTAGTTGAGCGGGAATTTCCACCAGGCGTCCTTGTGGACGGTGACGGCGCCACCGCCGTCGGCGATGGTGACCTGGCCGACGGTGTTGGCCTGGGCGGAGTAGGCGGTATGGTCGGTGCCGAAGGAGATGGCGCCGTTGGCGGAGCGGGAGGTGGCGGAGGGGACGGCGGGGGTGGTCTTGGCGCCGGACCAAACGCGGACGTAGTCCACGTCGAGGGTTTTGTTATGCACGACGGAGGTGACGTTGTCGTTGCCGTCCCAGCCGCCGAGTTGGAGCGAGAGGATGAGGTAGCCGGGGGTGGTCATCACGCGGGAGCCGGCGTAGGAGCCGGTCTTCACGCCATCGACGTAGAACTCGATGAGCTGGCCGGGGACCCAGTAGCAACCGTAGGTGTGGTAGGTGGTGTCGGTGTTGAGAGCGGGGACGGGGCCCCAGCCGCGGGATTGCTGGCTGGTGGTGTAGCCGTCCCAGTGGATGGCGTGGGATGAGACGTTGTTCCCCCAGACGCCGAGGGTCTCCATGATGTCGAGTTCCATGCCGCCGTCGAACGTGGTGGTATTGTTGGGCGACTGGGCGTAGTCGGTGCGGATCTCGATTTCGGCGTGGTTTCCGTAGTTGGTGGCCGAATACGAGCCCCACTTCACGGAGGCGTCGGCGACGGGGGTGACATTGACGGAGCCGTTCAGGACGAGGACGGGGCGGTCGGCGGCGTTGACGGCGTTGCGGCTGTGGAAACGCATGCCGCGGCCGCGACGGAACTCGTCGGCGAGGGCGACGGACATGACGCCGTCGCCGGCGAGCTGGGACTGGGCCCAGGCGGTGACGTCGATCTCGACGATGGCGCCGGCGGCGGAGTCGAAGCCCCACTTGTGGTCGAGGTGGAGGGGGTTGAGAGGGGGCTGGTTGTTCCAGTTGATACCGGTCTCGGTCCAGGCGTCGTTATCGACGGCCAGGGCCTGAAGGTTGTTGGGCCTTTCGGAATCGTTGCCGACGACGATGGTCTTGATGCGGAGCTTGGCGCTGGTAATCGACGAGACGCCGGAGCCGGCGAGGTTCCACTTCAGGAAGGCGCGGCTGAACCACTCCTTGGTGCCGTAGCCGTCGCGCTCGGGCATGACCCAAAAGGCGGGCCAGAGACCGGTGGCCTGATCCCCGCGCATGCGGGCCTCAAGGTAGCCGCCGGTCTGCTTGAAGCGCATGTAGCTGGAGATCTCGCCAGTGGAGTAGGCGAAGTTGGTGCCGGCGAAGGCAACGGGGTCGGTGGACGCGCGGAAGGTGACCTTGCCGTTGGCGACGGTGGTGCTGGAGGGGTTGTTGCCACCGGGGCCCTCGATGCCGGCGTCGCCCTGGCCGAGCTTCCACTTGGAGCCGTCGAGGGCGGTGCCGTCGAATTCATCCTGGAAAGTGAGCGTCCAGTTCCCCGGAACGCCCACGGGAGTCTGGGCAGCGAGCGGAAGGGCAAGCGCGGCGAGGTTCAGTCCGAGAATGCCGGCGAAGCGGGCAAAAAAAAGCGCCGGCGAAAGAACGCGGGCACGAGGCTGCACTGACACTCCAGCAAGGGTAGGTGTTTTCATGGGGTAGCGCCGGATTCTATCAGCAAGTGGTTGGAAGACGTGAGCCCGCAGCCGACTCGTGATGTGACAAAAGCCGACTCCACCCCTGCCGCGCCGGCTAATTAGGGGAGCGACTTGGGACCGTCGTCGGACGTGGCGAGATCAAGGAGCACGGGCGCGCAGGCGGATGACGTGACGGTGGTCAAGAGGCGTCCCGCCGGGACGAGCCTTCTGCAAGGAGCGATTCGGGAGGGGCGTGGAGGATCAGGGCGAGGTGTAGCCGGTGATCGTGAGCGTGGAGAGCGCGGCGGTGTGGACGGAGCCGCTGGTGACGACGGGATACAGCGAGGCGTCGTTGAAGAACGTGGCCGAGCTGGTGAAGCCCGGCACGTTGACCGTCGCGAGCGTGGTTCCGGTCGAGCGGTTCTTGAGTTCGATGACGGCGCTCCAGTCGGAGGCGACGGTTCCGCGCACGAGGGTGTAGCGCAGTTGCAGCGGCACGGAGGTGTTGTCGCCGCCTCCGGAGTTCAATCCGAGCGCGGCGCCGGAGACGTTGGAGACGATGCTGGTCGCGGGCGAACCGCTGTTTTGATAGAAACCGATGCGGTAGAGATCGGTGCCGGAGGCGCGGCCGAAGTAGGCGGACACGTTGGAGGCGCCGGAGGTCGCGTTGAGGAAGTTCGTCAACGACACGATGGTCGGGGTGCCGGACGTGGCGGCGGACTGGGTGAACTCGAAGTCGAGCACGGCGGTGCGCGAGGCGACGGCGGTGAAATCAACCGGGGTCTGCCAGACGGCGTTTTGCGTGGCGGTCTGGGCGGTGTTCACGACGAGGCCCTGGGTGAGGTTGACGTTGAAGCTGCCGGAACCGGACACGAGCTGCCAGGCGGGGGCGGAGACGGGCTGGTTGTGCAGCGTGCCGTTGGCGTAGCCTTCGGTGGCGGTGAAGTTGACGTCTTGCAGGCCCTCGTGGACGCGAACGTTGGTGTAGCGGGCCGCGACCTTGCCGCCGGCATCGTTGTCGTTGGCGAAGGCGAGATAGAGCATCGGTCCGGTGTAGAACTGGCCGATGGGGATGACGTAGGTCTTGGGGCCGGTGCCGGAGACGTAGTCTTTGTAGTCGGTCCAGGCGTTGGCCCAGACCTGGGTGCCGGCGAGATGGAAGAGGCGCTTGGGGGCGGTGTTGTTGATGTCGTCCTCATCGAAGCCGACGGCGAGGATCTCGCCGGTGGCGATGGACTCCACGGTGAACTCAAGCACGGTGTCGGGAGTGACGGTGTAGTTAAGCGGGAACTTCGTCCAACCGTCGCGGCTCAGGGTGACGGCGACGCCGTTATCGGCGAGGGTGATCTGGGGGGCGGTGTTGCCGCCGTAGCCGGAGTGGTCGCGGCCGAAGCGGATGGAGCCGTCGGACAGGCGTGTGGTGGTCGCGGGGACGGAGACGGTGCGGGTGCCGGACCAGGCGCGGACGTAGTCCACATCGAGTTGTTTGCCATCCACGGCGGCGGTGGGGGTGTTGCCATCCCAGCCGCCGAGTTGGAGGGAGAGGATGAGGTAGGCGGGGATGTTCATCACGCGCGGATCGATGTGTTCGCCGGTCTTCACGCCGTCCACGTAGAACTCGATCAGGCCCGCCTCCCAGTAGAGGCCGTAGGTGTGGAAGACGAGGTCGCTGTCGTAGGCGGGCACGGGGCCCCAGCCGGCGGCCTGGTGGTTGGCGCCGTAGCCGTCCCAGTGGAGCGCGTGGGAGGTGGTGTCGACGCCCCAGATGCCGAGGGTCTCCATGATGTCGACCTCCATGCCCTGGCCGTAGGAATCGGTGCCGGTGTTGGCGGTGTTGTAGAAGTGGTCGCGGATCTTGAGCGTGGCTGTCGTTCCGTAGTTTAAGTTTGAATACGAACCGGCCGAAACCATGGCGTCGGCGTCGGCGGCATAGGACGTGCCGTTGATGATAAGGACGGGACGGTCGGCGGAGTTGGCGGCCTCACGGCTGTGATAGGTCACGCGGTTGTCCTTCATGAAGGTGTCGGCGAGGCAAAGGCTGTAGGTCTTGTCGCCGATCGCGGCCTGGGAGGCGACGAAGGCGGTGACATCCAGGTCGATGTAAGCGCCGACGGCGGGCGTGCCGGCGCTCTGGGCACGCCAAAGTGCCTCGGTGGCGGGCATGTTGCCCCAGGTGATGCCGGTTTCGGTCCAGCTATCGTTGGTGACGCCAAAGGCGACGACGTTGCTCTTTTGGGATTTTTGGATGGCCGCGATACGCACGCGGAGGATGGCGCTGGTTACGGAGGAGGGGCTGCCGGCGCCGGTGATAAACTTCAGATAGGAGCGTTCGAAGCCGCCCCATGGTTCGGTTTGCCCCGCGGGGATGCCGGTGGATTGCGGGCCGTAGTAGCCGCGGTCAGGCATGAGCCAGAAGGCGGGCCACAGGCCGGTGGCCTGGTCGTGGCGCATGCGGGCCTCGAAGTAGCCGTAGCGTTGGGTAAAGCCCTGTTTGACGCCGCCGGTGGTGACGGTCGAGAAGGTGCTGATCTCGCCGGTGGCGTAGGCGAAGGGTGCGCCACCATAGGATACGGCGCGTTGTTCGGCGGTGAGGGTGAGCACCCCGGAGCCGACGGCGATATTTTCCCGGGCGTTGCCGCCCTGGCCGGCGATGCCCTCGTGGTGGGTGCCGAGCCGCCAGCGGGAAGCGTCGAGTGAGGAGCTGTTGAACTCTTCGTTGAGGGTGAGAGTCCAGGTGCCGGGCACGCCGACCGGGGCGGGGGTCTGGGCGGAGAGCGGAAGGGCAAGCGCGGCGAGGTTCAGGCCGAGAATGCCGGCGAAACGGGCAAGAAAAAGCGCCGGCGAAGAAACGCGGGCGCGAGGCTGCACTGACACTCCAACAAGGGTAGGTGTTTTCATGGGGTAGCGCCGGACTTTATCAACAAGCGGCCGGAATGCGTGAGCCCGCAACCGACTCGCGATGTGACAAAAACCGACTGCACCCTCGCCGCGCCGGCTGATTACTGGAGCGACTTGGGTCCGTCGTCGGAGGTGGCGAGATCCTTGCGCTGCCAGACGCGCACGTAGTCGATCACGAGATCTGCCGGGAGCGTCGCGGGATCAAGCGGATCGTATTCAAAGCCGCCAGGAAGGAGGTCAAAAATAAGATATGACTGGACCGAGCCGACGCGGGGCGAATCCCAGCTGCCGCCCTTGCGGCCTTGCGAATAAACGGAAACGTGGCCGGGCGTCCACAGCATGCCGATGGTGAGGAAGCCGTCCTTGTCGGGGAGGTTGTAGTGCATACTCGTGCCCGCGGACTTGTGATACTTCACGTAGGAATCCCAGTGCGTGCCGAAGGTGGTGCGATACGGACCCCACATGGACTGGCCTTCAAAGACGTCGAACTCCATCCCGCCGTCCTTGGTGTCGGTGCGCTGATGTTTGGGCCAGCTGGAGGGACCGCGTTCGGGCATGAGCCAGAAGGCGGGGAACATGCTCGGAACGGCGGGCATCTTCACGCGGACTTCGTAATAGCCATAGCGCTGCGTCCACTTGCCGTAGGAGTCGAGCCAGCCCGTGGCGAACTCCGTGGCACGCTCATTGGGGTCGTCGTTATGGTGGCCGGCGCGTTTCTCGATGCGGAGGCGGGCGAAACCGTCACCGAGCAGGACGTTGTCCTTGGAGAAACCGACGCGTTTGTCCCACCAGTTCGCGGCATAAACGTTCCAGACCTCGGTGTTGAGCGCAGGACCGTCGAAGTTGTCCTCAAAGGTTTTCACCCAATCCCCGGCGACGGGCGGACGCTGACCGAGCCAGGCGGGAGGCGGCACGGGTGCGGGCATTCCGGCGTTGATGGCAACGATCTGGAAGGTGGACGGCTTGGCGTGATTGACCGGCTGGAGGATCACGCCGGTGGTCTGGTGGCTGGTGAAGCGCGCTCCGGGAGTTTCCTTCACTCCCCAGCTTTTTTTGTGCTCGAGTTGTTCCTGCTCGGGATCGGAAAGGATTTCGAAAGGCGTCTTCGGGATGAAGGGGATGACGAGGTCGGCGGTGGCGCCGGGGGCGATGGGTTTATCGGGTAATCCAAAATCGGATACGCCTCCGCGGCTGGTGAGCTGGACGCTGAGTGCGGCGGGGGCGGAGCCGGTGTTTTTGACCCGGACCGTCACCTGAAGAAAACTGCCGAGATCCCAGAAGCCGCGGACGGGACGGACCAGGATGTTCTGGGCGGGTTGTCCGGTGAAGGCGATGTCGAGCGGTTTGTCGGCAGCGGCTTCGGCCTTGGCGCCGGCGCGGGCGACGAGCTGTTTTTCCCCGTCGAACGGCACGGCGGTGCCAAAGAGTATTCCTGCCTTGGGCTTGGTGCGCACGAGGTCGGGGTTGGTCGGTGCCCGGTCACCGGGATTTCCGCCTGCAAGGATGGACTCGATGCGAAAGGAGCGGGCGACCTTCTCGTTTTTGCCGACGAAGAGAAGGATCCGGCTGATCTGCGCAGGGTTTACCGGGTCGGAACCCTTGGATGGCGAGGCATAGTAGGCGCGGGCGGTGCCGGACTCGCCAGGCTTGAGATAGACGACGCCGGCGCAGGAGCCTTTGCCGCCGGCGTTGTCGAGGCGGAGAGTGGCACTGATGATCTGCGATCCGGTGTTGGTGAGGCGGGCCTCGACGTAACCGGTGCCCGACAGATCATAGACGACGAGCGGGGATGTGAAGCTAACACCCGGGAATGCGGCGGGGCCGGATTGAATGGCAACATCCAGGCCCTCGCCGGAAGCAGCCCGCGTCACGGTGATCTGCGGGTGGCTGGGTTCGGCAAGTTGCTCCGCGCCGCGAACGGAAAGATTCATGACCGGGCGCGTCGCGGCTTCGGACGTGGGCGACGGGAGCGAGTCTTGCGCGTGAAGGAGGGGCGTAAGAAGAAGACCAAGAGTCAGGACCAGGGAGGCGGCAGGGTTCATGCAGGCTGACACATATAACAGCCCGAGGCCCGCCGGCGTGAGTCCGAAGCCGATTCTTAATGTGCGAATACCCGACTTTCCGCTTCGGCGACGAGTTGAAGGATGCGCACGCCGCGGGGAGCGAGCCCGGTTTCTTCGTGAACGACCGCACCCGTAAGCAAGTCGTGATACTCACCGGCAGGCAGCGGAACGACACGGTCTTCGGGCATATGGTTGATAAGGTAAAGCAGCGGCGAACCTTCGGGAGAAACGCGCACCGCGACCTCCACCCCCCCGGGCGGAGGCGCGCCGTTGCGCAGGGGCGAAACGATTCCGTGTCGTGCGCAGAAGGCACGGAGCAACGCACCGAGCGCACGGTCTTCGAGCTTGGTTGCAAGATACAGGGAGCGCCCCGCACCGAAGGCGTTTTCAGTGATGGCCGGCTCTCCGGCATAGAAATCGGCAGTGTAGCGGGCGAGCGGGCGGGCGGTGGCGAGCCAGAGTCGTTCGTTGAGAAATCCGCAAGCAACGTCACTCCCTGCCGGCAACGTGTCGGCAAGGGCTTCCTCAAAACGCACCCGCTGGACACCTTCCCCGGGGGGCGCATCGAATTCCTCCACGGTCAATCCAAGCAGATCGCGCAGCGGCCCGGGCGCGCCGCCAGAATGGATGCGGTCGTGTTCATCCACGCGGGCGGTGAAATGCGTGGCGATGAAGGTCGCGCCAGCGCGAACGCGGTGCTCGATACGCAGGGCCTGACCAGTGGTGAGCATCGTCGTCCACGGAGCAATGATCACGTCATAAGGCGCGAAGTCGGCATCGAGGCCGATCACTTCCGCCGCGATACCGGCGGCATGAAGCGCGGTGTAGTAAGGCTGGACGGCGGCAGGGTAATCGAGGTCGCGACGCGGACCGGAGGTCACGGAAAACGCCCACCAGGACGCCCAGTCGAAAATCACCGCGACGCGCGCGCGAATGCGTCCGCCGACGGTGGCGGAGCCGAGTGCGG
Organism: Rariglobus sp.; assembly: GCA_029266495.1. Lineage (GTDB taxonomy): Bacteria > Verrucomicrobiota > Verrucomicrobiia > Opitutales > Opitutaceae > Rariglobus. The sequence continues at coordinate 52,514 of JAQSWS010000021.1, forward strand.
CCAGTTCGGCGCCAAGCGCGGCGACCTCGCGAAACACGCGGGATCCGGATCGGCCGTGATGCTCCAGCACCGAACCGTGGTATTTCTCGATGCCACCGGGCGATTGCCGCCATTGGAAATACAAGACGGCGTCCGCCCCATGGGCCAATGCCTGGAAGGAGTGTTGCCGGAGTTCGCCGGGCGGACGAAGGCGGCAGTGAGAGGCCCAGTTCACACCCGACGGACTCTGCTCCATGAGCAGAAAAGGCTCGCCGGGACGCAACCCGCGCATGAGAGCGTGACGAAAGGCGACGGCGGCCGGCGGATCCTCCGGCATCGGGTAGCTGTCCCACGAAATGACATCGAGATGCGGTGCCCAGACGCGGTAGTCGAGCGGACCAAAAGCCCCCATGAAGTTGGTGGTCACGGGCACGCCGGGCGTGAGTTCGCGCACAATGGCCACCTCGCGAAGATAACTGCCAAGGAGGGCTTCGGTGTGAAACCGCCGCCAGTCAATGCGGTGGGCGGGAATGGACATTTCCCCGTGGGCGAAGGGAGGCTCGACCTGCGACCAGTCGCCGTAGGCGTGCCCCCAGACTCCGGTGCTCCAGTGGGCGTTGAGCGAGGCGAGCGAGCCGTGTCGCGCGCGCAGCCAGTCGCGGAAGGCGGCGGCGCAACGCGGGCAATGGCAATAGGGAGAACGGCTGCCGCCGTATTCATTGCCGATGTGCCAGAGCTTTAGACGCGGGTGACGTCCGTAACGCGTGGCGAGGGCGCGCACGAGGTCGGCCGCGAGACGGCGGTGATCGGGGGAGTGCGGACAGAACGAGTGCCGGTTGCCATGGGGGCGCACGCGTCCGTGCTCGTCGGTGACGAGGGCGGAGGGGTATTTTTCATCGAGCCAGGCGGGCGTGGCGGCGGTGGCCGTGGCGAGGCAAAGGTCGATGCCTGCGGAGTCGAGACGATCGATAATCCGGTCGAGCCAGTCGAACGTGAAGACGCCCTCGGAGGGATTGAGCGCCTGCCAGCCGAAGACGGGGAGCGTTGCCAGGGAGACCCCGGCCTCACGCATGAGCCGCATATCTTCATCCCAGATGGCCTCGGGCCACTGGTCCGGGTTGTAGTCCCCGCCGTGATACACACGATCGCAGCGAAAGCGAACGGGCGTGATCGATGGCGTCGGGATCATGAACGGGGAGCTTCCGCCGTTTCGGGAATCGTTTCCAGGATTTTTCCGAGGAGAAGCCCGATGGGCTTGGGGTCGTATTGACTCGGCGGAATATCGCGCAGGAAAAGCGAAAGGCGTGTGCGGGGGCCAAGGGTCTGCGGAGTGCCAATGACGCGCTGCCATCCTTGCTCGCCGATGGTGGCGATGTGAAGCCAGGTGCGCCGGTCATCCGGATAGGGCACGATAACCGTCTGCATCGACGGGACAGGGACGGCGGCGGGGCCGATTTTCATGGCGACAGGTCGTGCTGAAAAACTGAATACGCGGATCGTTCCGTGCGGAAATCCCCCGGCCGATTGGTCGAAGACGAGCGACCGCAGAGGCCGGGTGTCGGGCGTGCCGTCCGGCGGTGGCGGTCCCTCGGGGTAGATCAGAAGGAGCGTTTGGGCGCCTTCACGAGCGGTCACGGCGGCGGAGAGCACGGGCTCCCGCACCGGAGGGAGACCAGGCTCGGCGGCGGGCTTGAAGCGGTAAAGGACGACGTTGCCGCCAGGAGGAACAACCGCGGCCGCAGAGAAGGATTGGTGGCCGACGTGGATGGAGACCGGACGGCCCTTCAGATCGTAGAACAGGTCGCCGAGGGGCGCGGGTGCGTAGAGCTGGAAGGTGGCCGGTGGCAGCGAAACCGGCTGCGCGCGCAAGCCTGAGCCCGCAATGAGCAGCGCCGTGACAACGAAGGCGTGGCGGATCAGATGTCGGAAGGAGAAAGCCATCGGAAGGAAACGATTTGAAAGCGGCGGCCAAAACGAATGTTTGCAGGCGTGGTGGGCGGCGACTCGGCGGCATCGGCGGTCTCCACATAATCCGGCGTGCGTTGAACGACGGCTTCGCACCATGCCCGGCCGGTGGTTTCGTTGGTCACGGGGTTGATGACCTCGCCGTAGGTGCGGACGAGAAACGTGTCGGAGCGCGCGGAGAGGGACGCGCCGACCGCGGAAAGCACGTCGGCCTGCGTAAGAAACTTGGGGGCGAACGCGGCGAATTTCTGATAGGCGGCCGTGGGCCGGCTGACGGCGCCGCCGCGAGCGGCGGGTTGGGAATAATAGAGGGCGTTGCCCGGACCGGGGCCCAGGTTGGCGATGGGCGTGGCCACGCTCCAATAGGTTCCCGGAGCGGCGTCGTTGGAGGCAAAAGCGGACGGGGCCGCAGAGGTGAGCACCGTGGCATCGATGGCCGCCTGGAGGGCGCCCTTGATCCGCTCGTCCTCGGACGTGGCCGGGTTGTCCACGAGTCGTCGATTAACGAAGTCGGCGAGGGAAACGAAAGGTCCCCGCGCGCGGATTTCCGCGACAATGTTGCGGGCGAGCTGGGCGATTTGATGCTCCGAGAGCACGCGGTAGCCCTGCCAGAGATCGGCAAGATCGGGGCCAAGGATGGGCGTGGTGCCGGAAGGCACATTGGAGCCGCCGGTGGGGCGGCTGAAACGGGTGAGCGCCGCGCCGAGCGCAGTGCCGGGGTTCGCGGGGGTGACGGGATCGTAGACGAGCTGGTTCACACCGCCGAGAATGGCCCGCCAGGCCTGCTCGGAAGTGGAGTTGATGTTGAAGGCGCCATCAAGCAGAAGGGCGGCGGCCGCTTGATCGGGATCGCGCAGCACCTTCGTCGTGTCGCGGACGATGTGGCGTGGATTGGCCGGCAAGGCGGGCAGCGGGGCGGCGGGGACCGTTGAGAAAAAGTAACGGTCCCAGAGCGCCCGGTTAAGGAGCCAGCTGTTGTCATAATAATAACGCTGGCGCGCGGCGGCACTGTGCGTGTCGGGCGGCTCGCTGCTGAACCGGCCTGCGCTGGTGGAGATTTGCGAGAAATTGGGCAGCCGGTAATCGGCGAGGCTGTTGCCAACGGCGTAGGCGGGGTAGGTCCCGGAAAGGGAGAGATTGGCGTGTTGAAGCTGCCCGATCGAAAACAGGGGATCGGCGGCGCGAGGGACCTCAAAAAGCGTGGCGTTGACCGGCTGGTTGCTGGTGGAGTCCCAGTCGTGGGTCAGGCCGGCGGAGGCGCGGTCGCCGGGCGCGTCGATGATGAACCACGTGGGCCACATATTACTGTCGGTGCCCACCTGCCCGATGTAATTGGTGCAAAAATTAAGGTCGCGCCGGCTGCGGAAGGAGATGGGGGCGCGGATGTTCGTCTGGGCGATCCAGCGGATAAGCGGGACCTTACTGAGGTTCGCAGTGCGATTGTTGCCCGTGGAAGAAAAATTCTGGATGACAAAAGTCTTGAGCGCGGGGTCGTCGGAGGAGGACGGGCCGAGCAGGGCGGGCGCCTGGAGTGGATTGTCCACCGTGTTACTGTCGTGGCCGGGGGATTCGATCAACTGATACCGCCGGTTTAGATTCGGATCCCAGCGCTCTTGATCGGAAGTGACGTTCGGCGCGGTCGTGCGGGGGACGCCGAGATAAAGCGTCATGCCGCCCGAAGCGGGACTGGCCAGTTGCTGCCCCGAGGCCGGGAAGGTGTTCGCGTGAGTCTTCATCCGCGAGTCGCTCACGAAACGGAACCGGCGTGTCTCCTCACCGGACTCGAACACGGAATTGGACATGCTCGCGTAGGCATGCTGGTTGAGTCCGCGCGCGAGCGGCGTCGGGCACGGGGTGATCGCACCATCGGTATAGGTGGCGTTGGCCGGCAAAGTCAGGATGAGGCTTTCGCCCGCCTCCATGTCGGGGCATTGGACGAGGAAGCGAAAAAAACGTTCGGTGCGGTCGGTGGCAAAGCCCGTGGGGATGTAGAGGCCGGCATATTTGATGTCTCGGCTTTCCTTGACGAGCCAGGCGGCTTCAAGCTCGGGGGGAGTGGGGTTGGCGGGGATGAGCGACGTGTCCTCCATTTGAAGCTGCACGCGGCGGTTGTTGCCAGGGAGGCTGTAGCCCACCTCGTAGGTGGCGCCCTTCATACGGGAGTTATAAGGGTTCCAGAGGACGACGAGCGGGTAGAGGTTGAAGTTGATGGCGACACCCGGGGCGGGTGCGGAGGCGGCGGCGTAACGAAAGCCGAGCGCAGCGTAGGTAATCACCGGATACACACCGACGTCGTCGGGGCGGGACGGATCGTTGAAGACCGGCAGGCGTGGCGTCAGAAGACCGTCGGCACCCACGGTATTGCGGGCGTGGGAGCGGAGATGCAGCCAGGTAGGCACAGTGTAGGCGCCAGCCTCGTCAGTGGCGTGCACCGGGCGGGTATCGGCGGTGGGATCCCCCCCGGGCGGTGCGACATAGAGCAGAGAGGAGAGATCCCGCTTGAGGCCGCCGGCATAGGTGTCCGCGAGAACACCGGCCGAAAGCGCGGTAAGATCGTGGAACCGGCGGGCGGCGGTGTCGGCGAGCGGCGCGCCCAGCAAGGTAAACTGCCGCGGCGCGAGAAGATGTCCCAAGAGGGAATTGGTGACCGGATCCGGATTATAGGCGGCCCCAATGCGTGAAGCGGTGAGCGCCGGTTGGGGCACTGCAGGGTTGGCGGCATCCATCAATTCGATCGCGGCGCGACGGCTGCTCGCAAAGGCGGCAGGCTTGTCGGCAGACGTAGTGGCAAGCGGGAAATTGATGCGGGCCTTTACGCCCTCGTCTCCCACCCACCAGGCGTAACGTCCGATGGTCCCGAGGGACGAGCCGGTCAGGCCGGGGAGATTGTTCGCGGCGACTTCGATTTTAACGAGCGGCGCGGCGACGTAGTCGATGGGCGTGACACCGACGACAGCGGAACGGACGCTGCCCGGACCGACCAGCAAGACGGCCGGACGCTCGGTGCCGCCGCGGTCGGCAATGCTCAATGCGGAAGAGGCGGCGGACGTGACCGTCAACCCGGATATCGCAGTCGTCGGCGAAAATTCCAGGCCGCCGAGGAGATTGGCGGCCGAGACGGTGACGTGCCCGCGGGCACCGATATCCGTGGAAGGATCGAAAGCATCCGTTTCATTGCCACTGACGAGCCAGGAGAGGAGTCGGGCGGGCGAGCCGGTGCCGTTGGCAACAAGGTTGGCGGGGGTGGCGAGCGCAGTCGCCACGTCGGATGGACGCTGGTCGTAATCGGGGGAAACGGCGGAGCCGTAGGCACCGGTCCAGCGGGCGCTGGGCACGGTCTCACCGCCCTGAAGGTCGGCGCGCGCAGTGATACGCTGGTCGGGGCCGGCGTGTTTTTGCAACTGGCCGAGGGCGATGTTGAGCGCCAAGAGCGCGTTCTGGCGGGCCTGCGCGAGGTGCTGGTTGTTGCTCGCCACCTGGGTTTCCACGCGCGTGAGCGCCGCCAGCGACACGAGCAGGAGGACGAGAAACGCCAGCAGGGTGATCGTGATGAGCAGGGCGAAGCCGCCGCGCCGCCGGCGGCGCGGAATGATCAATGACCAATGACCAATGTCCAATGAGGGGGTGGGCGGCATGAGGGGATGAAGCCGTGGAGGTGAGGCGGAATCTCCCGGTGCGGATTAGTTTTTGATGCGTTCGCGGAGCTGCCAGGTGCGGACGTAGTCCACGATCATGTAGTCGGGGAGCTTGGCGTCATCGACGTTCTTGGTGGCCCAGCCGCCGATCTGAATGTTGAGCTTGATGTAGGCGGGCACGGTGGAGACGCGTTCGTTTTCCCACTCGGCGGCCTTCTTTCCGTCCATGAACCAGGTGAGCTTGCCCGGTTCCCAGAGCACGCCGAAGACGTGCCAGCCGTCAGGAGTGGGGCCGTAAAAGATGCCGGTGCCCCAGGCCTTGTGGTTGTCGCCGTAATCGTCCCAGTGGACGGCAGCGTTGTGGCGGCCCGCACCCCATTCGCAGAGGTGTTCCATGATATCGATTTCCATGGCACCGTTGCTGGTGCTGCGACGTTGCCAGAGGTTGAGGCCGGAGGCGGCGCCGCGATCGGGCATGGTCCAGAAGGCGGGCCAGAGGCCGCGTGTAGTGGGAAGCTTGATACGGGACTCCATGTAGCCGTAAAGCTGGGTGAACTTGTCGTAGCTCTGGATGATGCCGGAGGTGTAATCGCGGGCGGGACGGGCGGGGTCGTCGTTGTGGTGGCCGCGGCGTTTCTCGGCCTTGAAGCGGGCGTGGCCTCCGGAGACGGTGACGTTTTCGGCGGAATAACGCTGGAGCTGGCCGGGCTGGAGACCGTCCCACGGGAAGCTGGGGGTCCAGAGCTTGTCGTTCAGTTTTTCGCCATCGAAGTTTTCGTTGAGCGTCTGCACCCAATTACCTTCGACGGGGGGGCGTTGTCCGAGCCAGGCGGGCGGGGTGACCGGGATGGAGCGGTCGGCGGGTTTGGTGAGGACGGTGTTGAGCGCGCGGTCGCCGGCACTGCCCCAGCCCTTGATGTCGGAGAGGACAAGCGTGGTGCCGGGTTTGGGGGTGACAAGAAACAGCTGGATGGCGGAGACGCGGCCGGCGTGCAGGTCGTAACCGGGGGAGCCGTTGTTCTGGCCGAAGGTGAGGCGAAGGGGGACGGTCTCGCCGGGCTTGATGGTGAGCTTTTCGGTATTCCAAGGTTTCTGGCCGAGTTCGTCGGCGCGGGCGTTGGGGCGGTTTTCGACGCGGAGGTGCGTGACGGCGGCGGCGGTGCCGGTGTTGGTGACGGTGAGTTCGATACCGGCGAAGGCAGAGAGATCGAGGCCGTCTTTCGGGGTGACGATGTAGAGATTGGGGTAGCTGCTGGTGGTTGCGAAGGAGACGGTGAGTTTGCCGTCGGCGATCCTGCCGGTGGAGTGGTTGAACTTGAGTTTGGAAAGGGCGTCGGGGGATTTCAGATCAACGAGTTCGCCGGAGATGGGCGGAGAGGACTGGCTGTTGCCTTCGGGAAGGGGCGGGGCGGAGGCGCGCGGCGCGGCCGGAGTGGCGGCGGTGGCGGGAGGAGGAACGGGCGGCTGACCGGTGACGGCGACGAGGCGCTTGATGAGGATGGTGGCGTCGGTCTGCTTGGGGGCGTCGGCGAAAAGTTTGACGGCGCTGATGAGCTTGGGGTCGAGCTTGTAGGCGGGCTGGCCTTGGCTGAGACCGAAGAAGAGGCGGAGGGTTTTGGTTTCGCCGGGGGCGAGCATGGCGCGCTCGGTGTTCCAGGGAGAATTTTTCCAGTCGCCGGGGTTGTCTACGCGGAGGTGGAGACGCACGCGGGTCTGGCTGATGTTGCTCACTTCGAGTTCAATGCCGGTGAAGGCGGAGAGGTCGACCGTGGGTGCGGCGCCGAGCGGGAAATTAATGCCCGGGTAACCGGAGTCGGCGGGGAGCTCGACGCGGAGTGCGGGTTGTCCGGATGACGTGTCGAGCGTCACGACCGCTCCCTTCTCAGTGCGGATCGCGGCGAGAGCCTCCGGGCTCACAGGCAGCGTGAGGCTGGCGGCGGAAGTCACGGACGCGCTCAGCGCGAGCAAGGCCAGGCCGGTCAGGAGGGTGCTTAAAAAAAATCGGGGGGAGATCATGAGGGGAGACGGAGAAATAAAAGGGGAGATGCGAGACAGGCGGTGGTGCGGGTCAGCCGAGATTGGCGCCGTTGGCGTGAATGACGTCGCGATACCAAAAGGCGGAGTCCTTGAGCGTGCGCTTCTGGGTTTCGTAATCGACGTGGATGAGGCCAAAGCGGTGCTTGTAGCCCTCGGCCCACTCGAAGTTGTCCATGATCGACCAGTGAAAGTAGCCGCGGACGTCCACGCCGTCGGCCGCAGACCGGCGCAATTCACGGAGGTAGCGCTGGAGAAAATCGATGCGCGCGGCGTCATGCACGCCACCATCAAGCGACACCCAGTCGGGAAGCGTGAGGCCGTTTTCGGTGATGACGATGGGGAGCTTGTAGCGTTCGTGGAGAAACTTCGGCCCCCAGTAGAGCGCGGAGGGCGTGACTTTCCAAAGGATGTGCGTGTGCGGATGACCGGGCGCGGTGGATGCGGCGACTTCGCGTCCTGCGGGACCGGCCTTCACGGGCGGACCGGAGTAAATGTTGGCGCCGTAGAAATCGAGCGGCTGACAAATCGTCTTCATGTCCTCCGCCGTGTAGCGCGGCACGGCCTTGCCATAGACGCGCAGACCCTCCTCGGGATATTCGCCGAGCACGGCAGGGTCGCCCCACCAGGTATTGTTCCAGATGCCACCCGGATAAACGGCGGCCATGCCCTGTTCGGCGGCGCGCCGGTCATCGGCGGTGTCGGTGGCGGGCGTGTAGGCGACGCCGACGGGAGCCCAGCCGATAACCGGGGTGGTCTTGGCGCGGGCACGGATCGTCTGCACCGAAAGGCCGTGCGCGAGGAGAACATGGTGCGATGCGAGCAACGCCTCGGTCATACCGAGTTTGAGTCCGGGCGCGTGTTCGCCGGCGATGTGCCCGGGCCCGATGAAGCACTGCGGCTCGTTGAGCGTCATCCAGTGACTGACGCGATCCGAGAGCCGGTCGACCACGGTGGCCGCATAGTCGGCAAACCATTTGGGGCTGTCGGGATTGAGCCACCCACCGCGCAGGAAAAGATCATACGGATAATCCCAGTGAAACAGCGTGACCCACGGTGCGATGCCGGCGGCGAGGAGTTCATCCACCAAGCGGTCATAAAAACCGAGCCCAAGGGGGTTGATCGCGCCGGTGCCCTGAGGGAGCACGCGCGGCCACGACACGGAAAGACGATAGGCCTTGAGACCGATCTTACGCATGAGCGCGACATCGTCACGGTAACGATGATAATGATCACACGCGGTGTCGCCGGTGTGCCCCTCCCAGATTTTGCCGGATTGCCGGGTAAGCATGTCCCAGATGGACGCACCTTTGCCGTCGGCTTGGGCGGCGCCCTCGATCTGGTAGGACGCGGCCGCCGCGCCCCAGACAAAATCTTGACGGAAACTCATGATGGGCGATGCGGGGTTGGGTTACGTTACAGGGGTGGCAACGGTGCCGTGAAAGGGGTGCCCCTAAGATAGGACAAACGACACCAAAGGGTGAGCCATCTTCAGATTCGAAATAGGTGAATTGCCGACGACGAGCGTCGGATAAAACGCACAGAACGGCACCACACCATCACAGCATGCCCGGCATCGGATTCAACGCGCACCAGGCATGAGGTGGCACTACAAACGCAAAAAGCCGTCGGACCCGCCCTGGTCCGACGGCTTCGAATCAACGGCGGGGCCGTTCGCTCAGTTAAGCCGCGCCACGACGGCGACGGGCGACGACCGCCAGGCCAAGAACGGCAAAACCACCGAGCGCAGCATAGGTGGAGGGCTCGGGGATGGTGGAGGTGCTGACGATCTGCATGGCATTGAGGAAGCCGCGAGTAGTGCCATTGCCCGCCACCGCGAGATTCAGATATTCGCCCGCAGTGAGCGTGATGCTCAGCTTAACGTAGTTGTCGCCCTGAACCCACGCAGAGGCACGATAGGTGTCTGGGTTCTGGTCCGCCGCGTAGCTGAGCAGAGATGAAGTGTAACCCGTGAAGCTGAAGTTTGCGGCGGTGGATGCTTTCCCAACATATGCAATCTGGTCGTAGGCGGCCTGCCCGCTGCCCGTGTTTGTGTTGCGGGCTGCAATGTAGATGTCGTAAGTGCCCGCCGACAAACCACCAATCTGCACACCAAAGTAGGGGTTGCTCGAGTTGCTGGTGAATATGCCATCACGCCCCACCGAATTTCCCGCATAGATCAGGCTGTCGCTGGCGGTGCCGGCCAGCTGGCTGAACGTATTGCTTCCCAGATTGATCGTCGTGGTGGTGCCGGAGCTTACGCCCATGTTCACGCTGACCCCAGTGGCTGCGCTATTATCGCTAAAAACCAAACCGGAGGGAGCATCGGCGGTGATGGTATTCCATTTGGCGCCCGTGAAACTCGGTCCGGCCGCCGTATGATACGGGCTGTTGGTGAGGTTGCCGAGGGTCGCTTCGGTCGATCCGAAATCCAACATGAGAACGCTCGCGGAAGCGGATGAGATAAAGGCGGTGCCAAGGCACGCGGCGACACAAGAGACGAGGATGTGAGTTTTCATGGGGCTTAGTGCTGCCAGCCTGCCTTTCGGCACGCCTGAGGAAAGGTTATGGGCTTGTAGAAAATAACTTTAAAGTTACGGAATCCTCCCATGGCCAATCAGCATCTAGAACACTCCAAACTGGATTTCTACGGGCTGCAGCCGCGGTTGATATGGGCCAACGAGCGAACGCTCGCGCAGCATTTTTTGGACATGAATACCACGGCCGCGGCAGATGAGACCGTGGCGTGGTTTATCAAGCAGGGCGAGGTCACGGTGTCTTACGGGCGGGGCGTGGCGGCGCACGCAGGCGTGGGCGAGTGGCTGTTGTTGCGCGCCGAAAACGGGCGGCAGCACTTCACGCCGGGCACACGACTGATCTCGCTTCGCTTCCACCTGCGTTTGCGCGGAGGCAAGCCGCTCTTCGCACGACCCCGCGACGTGGTGGTGACGGGAGCGAGAGCGGAGCGTCTGCAACAGGCGGCGCGCAATCTGGTCGAGGAGTTCGAGCGAGTGGATGCACCGGAAACCGTATTCGTGGCGCGGGACCGCATAAAAATCGTGGATAATTTCCGCATCGAGGCGGCGTTCATGCACTGGCTGGGGCGCTACGTGGATGCGATGTTGCAAGCCGGCGAAAAGCCCGAGGCCGTGAGCAACCGGGACCACCGGGTGACCAAGGCGTTGATCTGGATCGAAGATCACTCGATGCGCGAAAAGTTCTCCGAAGCCGAGCTGGCGCGACGCTGCGGCTTGGGGATCAACCAACTCGGGCGGCTGTTTCGAAGCGAGCAGGGGATGTCGCCGTTTCAATACTACGAAGAGCGGCGAATGGAGCTCGCCCGGCACGCGCTGACTGACAGTTCCCTGCCGATCAAGGAAATCAGTTTCGAGCTGGGCTTCAGCTCGTCGCCGCATTTTTCCAACTGGTTCAACGCGCGGGCAGGCATGTCGCCACGCGCGTGGCGGACGAAGAAACGCAAGGGATGAACCCAGTGACCCGAATCGATCAGGTGACCGTCTCGATCACCGGGCGCGCCAGAAATAATAAACCTGCTCGTTCTGCCCCGGCTTGAGCGTGGTCTCCGTGTTGTCGGGGATCTCCGCCGCCGCGCGACTTTCCACATGTCCGTCGGCGAAGGCGATGTTGGCCTTGCCGTCGTGCGCGTTGACATCGGGTTTTGTGGCGGTGCCCCAGATGGCCGGATTGAACGAGCCCGAGGCTTCCGGCACCGCTCCGTCGGAAAGCAACATCGTCCGATCGGGACGCGTGAAGAACGAGAACTTCGGAAAATGATAACTCGTGGCGATGTTGCTCATCGCATAGGTCGAGACCCGTCCGCCCGCCGGATAATTAAACTGCCCTTCATAGAAGTTCATGTGCGCGCGGCAGGTAAACGCCTCGAATTGATCGGATCGCCAGTCGTTGGGGTCCGGGCTTGCACCCTTGGGCTCGCCCAAGGTGCCCGCACCCACCAGCGCCGCGCGCCAGGTGCGATTTTGCTTGAGCGTGTCACCTGCGGCCAGGGTCTCGCCGTTCGCACGCGGGATTGATCCGCGGTCTGCGGCGAACACTCCAACCGCCTGGTAAAGCGTGCGGAGTTTGTTGAGGCAGGTGGTGTTGGCCGCGTTGCGCCGCACCTTGCCCACGGTCGGAATCAGGATCGCCGCGAGAATCGCGATGATGGCGACCACCGTCAGCAGTTCGATCAAGGTGAACGCCCGGGCACAGCGGCGCCGGGACGAGGCGGCACGAAAAACGGAATGGGTCGCGGTAAACATGACGGCAGGGGTTGGCGGGGAGATTTCAGCCTAGTCGTTTTTCTCCCCCAACGTGAGTCTCCTACCGACTGGTGACGTGTCGTTTTCCGACCGCCTTCACGACATCAGGCCGGCTCCTGGCATTGCTTTTGAAACTCTCCTGGCGGCATCCCGGCCAGCCGGCGAAAAGCTTTGCTGAAATGAAAGCGGTCGGAAAACCCAGACAGCTCCGCGGCATCCTCGATCGTGATCTTGGGATTTGCCAGAAGCCGCTTCGCGCGGTCGATGCGCGCCTGCAGCAGGTAAAGGCTCAGGTCCGTGCCCATCGCCTGCTTGAACTTTCGCCCAAGAAAATCCGGGTGGCAGTTCAGGTGATCCGCGAGATCCTTCACGATGAAGGGTTCTTGCAGGTGCGCCGCAATGTAGGCGATCGCCTCGCGCACCACGTAAGGCACGTCCTGCGGATCATAATAAGGGTAGCGCAACGGCCTGATCTTGTAGAGCTCCGGCCGCACTCCGCTCGCTTCGAAGAAAAACTGCGCCAGTCGCGCGACCGTGCGCAGCGTTTCCCGGTGGTGGGGGATTGTCTCCGGAGCGATCTTTGGCACGGCCTTGAGTGCCTCGAGGTAGACCTCCGGATCGAGCCCCGCACGACTGCAATACCTGCGGACACGCATCGTCGCGCTCTTCTCCTGCCCCTTGACCACCACCGAGCCATAATAAAACACGCCCAGCACATGCCCGCGGATGATCAACGGTTCCGCGAGATCGAACAGGCCAAGGTGACACAAGCCGGCGAGCCCTTCTTTGCGACGCCGCACCAGGCGGTTGACCGCGACTTTGTTGCGCGTGCAGTCCCGACCCCAGTCGGGTTGCTTGGCGAGCTGGCAATATTCGCAGGCGTGAAACTGGTGCGACTCGTCCAGATGCATGGCCGGCACGTCGAGATGAGCTCCGTTCAACATTCCCGTGAGATCGTCGAAACTCATGCGCATCCCGTTGTCGCCTTCGAACGCCTCCATCACCTGTTGCAGCAGGGCAATCGAAGGGGCCGGCGTCCCGGAACCGGCCGGCGCCGTCGTGGATGAACCTATCGGAAGAGACGACATGAACAAGCGAGGTATGCGCACTGCAACGCCGCCGTGCGGCCTGCTCAAGCGGTAAATCCTCCGGCCCGGCCGCCGCGGGGAGCACAGCACTTGCGATTGCCCGATGGATCCGCCGGCTCGCAAAATCGCCAGTCGGCATACAACATAAGCCGGGTCGGTTATGAGCTAACCCTGCGTTCGTCCGTGCTGTAAAGTCTCCGGACACCCAATCGTCGCATGCCCGATCGCGCATCATGAAAAATCTATCGCTTCCCGCCCGCCAGATTCCGTTGGACGATTCGTGGGACGTCATCGTGGCAGGAGGCGGACCGGCCGGCTGCACCGCGGCGATCGCCGCCGCGCGCGAAGGCGCCAAAACCCTGCTGATCGAAAGCACCGGTTCCCTCGGCGGCTCCGGCACCAGCGCGCTCGTGCCGGCCTGGTGCCCGTTTTCAGACAAGGAAAAGATCATCTACCGCGGTCTCGCCGAAACGGTCTTCAATGCGAGCAAGGAAGGCATGTCGCACGTCGGCGCCGCCGATCTCGACTGGGTCCCGATCGATGCCGAACGGTTGAAGCGCGTCTACGACAAGCTCGTCACCGACGCCGGCGTAACCGTGCTCTTTCACACCTCGCTCGCCTCCGTCGAGAAAGCCGGCGCGGTCGACGAGGTGTCCGCCCTCCTCGTTGCCAACAAGGCCGGGCTCTCCGCCCTGCAGGCGAAAGTCTACATCGACTGCACCGGTGACGCCGACCTCGCCGCCTGGGCCGGGGCTCCGTTTCACAAGGGAGACGAGACCGGCTACATCCAGCCCTCGACCCACTGCTTCGTCCTTTCGAACGTGGACGACCAGGCTTACCGCCATTCGCCGCAGCTCGGCTGGTGGGACCCCGCGAGCCCCATCCATTCCATCATCGCGTCGGGCAAGTATCCGGAAATCCCCGACAAGCACCTTTGCAATAACAACGTCGGCCCCGGGACGGTCGGCTTCAACGCCGGCCACGTCTGGGATGTGGACAACACCGACCCGGCCTCCGTCTCGCGCGGACTCATGAAAGGACGCCAGCTCGCGGCCAGTTATCGTGATGCACTCGCCGAGTTCGCCCCCGCCGCCTTCGGCAACGCCTTCCTCGTGGCCACCGGGTCGGTCATCGGCGTGCGCGAGTCGCGCCGCATCACCGGCGACTACACCCTCACGCTGACCGATTACATCGAGCGCCGCAGCTTTGCGGACGAGATCTGCCGGAATAGTTACTTCATCGACCTTCATCCGACCAAGGCCGAGCACAAGGACAAGATCGACGACGTCACGCTGGCGACCCGCTTCAAACACTATGGCAAAGGCGAGTCCCACGGCGTCCCCTATCGCTGCCTCACGCCGAAGGGATTGAAAAATGTGCTCGTCGCCGGCCGTGCGATCTCCTGCGAACGAATCGTCCAGGGCAGCGTGCGCGTGATGCCCGTGTGCCTCGCGATGGGCGAGGCCGCCGGCCTTGCCGCCGCCCTCGCGGCGCGCAGCCCCGGCCATGACGTGCATGCGGTGGACATCCCCACCCTGCGCCGGCGCCTCCAACAACACGGCGCCTACCTGCCACCGGTCAGCACGGTTGTGGAAACCCTCGTTCCGGCGGGAGCTTAACCGCAAACCCACGCCGGGTCCTCCGCGGGCAGCAGCCGGTCATCAGGGGATAGGTCCATCCCGGTCTTGCGCAGAACCCGAGATGCCTGCACGTTTCCCCTCCCGTGTATCGCACGTTTCTCAAAACCAAGCTCCACCGCGCCACCATCACCGCCGCCGATCCCGAATACGAGGGCTCGGTCACCGTTGACCGTGCGTTGTGCAAAGCCGCCGGCCTTCAGGAGTTCGAACAGGTCGACGTGCTCGATATCAACAATGGCGCACGTTTCACGACTTACGTGATCTACGGCGCCCCCGGCGAAGTGCAGGTCAACGGCGCCGCCGCGCGCCTCGTCACTCCGGGCGACCTCGCAATCATCATCGCCTACTGCCGCCTGCCCGAGGACAAGGTCCCCGGTCACAAGCCCCGTGTCGTCCTCCTCGGCCCCGGCAACACGATCACCGGCTCCCACGAGCACGAAATGCGTGGCCCCTGAGGCCCGCGCCGCGCTTCAGGTCAGGCGGGCCCGACGCGCCTCGGTTGCCCTTCAGCCATCAACCACTTGCAAACGCCCCGTGCCGGGTCCGTTTCTAAAGAAACTCGCTCTCCCCAAGGCACTTTAGCGCCCCGTTGAACACTATCGCAGGGAAAGACCCCGCGTATGCTGCTCAACTCCTGGCCCGTCCGTTCCCTCATTACCCGCGCTTCACGCTCCTACGGGTTTCTCGACCCGATCAGCCTGCTGGCGCGGATGCGTGGCTTCGCCCAGCCCTCCGAAGTCGCCGAGCCGATCGAGTTGTTGCGCGCCGGCATGCTCTTCCATGCCCGCGGCTTGGTGAACACCAAGGCCATTCAGAACAACCTCGACTGGATCTGGCCCTACTGGGTCGAGCGACAGTTCAACCCGGCCGACGAATCGTTCATCCCCCGCGCCTTTTCGTTCAGCCACATCAACCTCACTCATCGCAACTGGACCGCCGCGGGCCGGCCCGATGTCCCCTACTACCCGATCGTCGATCCGCGCGGCCTCGTCACTCCGATCTTCGACGGTTGGTCTCTCGATTTTTGGTTCGTTCCCGCCGATCCCAAGGCCGCGCCGCTCTTTCCCTCGGAACCGCAGTGTTGCGTCACCCTCAACGTCACGGGACCGAAGGACGGCTTTCTCGCCATCAGCCTTCGCCCCTACAATCCCGAGGGCGTCAGCTTCGTCGACAAAATCGCCCTCACCACGGACCGGCCCGGCTGGCTCGTCAACGGTCGCAATCCCGTCATCTTCGACCGGGCCCCCGCCCGCCAGTTACTCTCCATCTACAAGGACGGGGACGTCTCCCACCGGCTCGAAGAAACCGGCGGCCCTCCGGAGGTTTCCTGCAACGTCAGCATGGCCACGGCGGTTGCGTTTTTTCCGCTGGCCGACCTCCGCGGAGCCTCCCTCGGCGTGCGCATTCCGATCTATGACGAGCTCGACCCGAAAAAACGCCCGGCCATCGCCGCAGCCCCGTCGTGGAGCGAGGCGCTCGAGCCGCTCGCGAAGCTATCTGTCACCGATCAACGAATACAAAATCTCTACGATCTCGGCACGGCCAACCTCATCCTGCACACCCCGCGCGACGCCTACCCCGGGCCCTATACCTACAAACGGTTCTGGTTCCGCGACGCCGCCTTCATGCTCAATGCGCTCGTCACCCTCGGTGGCGTGGAGCGCACCCGCCGCGCGCTCGCGGAGTTCGCCGGGCGCCAGCGCCGCGACGGTTATTTCCTTTCCCAGGAGGGTGAATGGGACTCCAACGGCGAAGCCATCTGGATCTATCACCGCTTCGGCGCCCTCACCGGCGAACGCCTGCCCGAGGCCTGGCATGCCGCCATCGGCAAAGGCGCCCGATGGATCACCAAGAAACGTCTTCCCGCCGGCACCGGCAAACCCGAGGCCGGCCTCCTCCCCGCCGGCTTCAGCGCGGAACACCTCGGTCCAAACGACTTTTATTATTGGGACGACTTCTGGGCTGTCGCCGGCCTCCGCTGCGCCGCCGTGCTGCTGCGCTCGACCGACAAGGACCTCGCCGCGCGCTGCTCCCGCGAAGCCGATGAATTTCTCGCCACCATCGAAAAGTCCTTCCCGACCGGTCCCCAACGCCGGTTTCCCGGAGCCATCCCCGCGTCGCCCAAGCGCCGCATGGACTCCGGCGCGGTCGGCTCGCTGGTGGCGGATTACCCGCTGCAACTGTTCGCCCCCGGTGACGCGCGCATCCTCAAGACCGCCGAATACCTTCGCGACCACAGCATGCACGGCGGTGGTTTTTTCCAGAACATGATCCACTCCGGGATCAACGCCTACCTCACGCTCCACCTCGCGCAGGTGAGGTTGCGCGCCGGCGATTCGAAGGGCGCGTGGGAGCTGATCGATTGCGTGGCCGCCCTCGCCTCGCCCACCGGCCAGTGGCCCGAGGCGATCCACCCGCGCACCGGCGGCGGCTGCATGGGCGACGGACAGCACATCTGGGCCGCCGCCGAATGGCTCATGATGATCCGTAACTGTTTCGTGCGCGAAGAAACCGGGGCGCTCGTCCTCGCCTCCGGCGTGAAGCCCGATTGGTGGCAAAACGCGCGCGCCAGCTTCGGACCGACACTCACGCCCTGGGGCCCCCTCTCCATTTCGATCGAGGCGGACGGCAAGGAAACCGCCCGCGTCAACGTCGAGGGCAAATGGCGCGAGGATCCTCCCCGGCTCGACTTCCGCCTGCCGGGCTACGCGCCCGTGCTCATCGAACGCCCCGACCACATTCGCACGTTCGTTCTCAGAAAACTTCCATGAACATTTGCATGATGACCAACACCTACCTGCCGCACGTCGGCGGAGTGGCGCGTTCGGTAAGCACGTTCGCGGAGGAATATCGCAAACGGAAACACCTGGTCCTCGTCGTCGCCCCGGAATTCGACGGCAAGCCGCTCACCAAACGCGCCGCGGCCATCGTCGAACGCGTCGCCGCGATTCAAAATTTCAACGGCAGCGATTTCTCCGTGCGCCTGCCCCTCGCCACCGCGCTCTCCGAGCGCATCGACTCGTTCAAGGCCGACATCATCCACGCCCACCACCCGTTCCTCCTCGGCGATACCGCCCTGCGCATCGGCACCTCCAAAAACGTCCCGATCATCTTCACCCATCACACGCGCTACGAGGACTACACGCATTACGTTCCCTTCGATTCACCGGCCCTCAAGGAGGTCGCCATCAACCTCTCGACCGAGTTCGCCAACCTCTGCGACGGCGTGATCGCCCCGAGCGAAAGCATCGCCCGGCTCATCAAAAAACGCGGCGTCACCTCGCCCGTCCGCGTCGTGCCCACCGGCATCGACGTGCGGGCCTTCGCCGCCGGCGACGGCGCGCGCTTCCGTAAAAAATTCAAGATCCCGGGCTCCGCGTTTGTGATCGGTCATGTCGGCCGCCTCGCCCCGGAAAAAAACCTCGGCTACCTGGCCGAGGCCGCCGCGCTCTTCATCAAGCAAATGCCCAACGCACGCTTCCTCGTGATCGGCGGAGGCCCGTCCGAGGACGCCATCAGGAAAACCTTCGCGAAACACGGCGCCGGCAAACAGCTCATCCTCGCCGGCAAACACACCGGCGGCGCCCTGGCCGACGCCTACAACGCCATGGACGTCTTCGCCTTCGCCTCGTTCAGCGAGACGCAAGGCATGGTTCTCGCCGAGGCGATGGCCGCCGGCCGGCCCGTCGTCGCGCTCAACGCCTCCGGCGTCCGCGAAGTGATGCGCCATGGTCAAAACGGCTTCATGCTCCCCGCGCGCACACCCGCCAGAACCTTCGCAACCCACCTCGCGCGCCTGCATGCCGAACCCGCGCTGCGTCGCGCTTTTTCCAGGGAGGCCCGCCGCACCGCGGAAAATTTTTCCCGTGAACACTGCGCGGAACTCGCGCTGGCATTTTATGAGGACATCCGGAAGGCCACGCGCCGCGAACGCCTGATCACCCAGCAAAATCCGTGGGGCTCCCTCCTCGAGCGCCTGGGGATGGAGTGGAACCTCATCGCCAAGAAAGTTCAGGCGGTCACTCACGCCTTGGTTGCCTGAGCCGCCCATGCTCGCCCCCGTCGAAGCCTACCTGCGCAGCCTGCGCCGCCACTTCAGCCGCAGCGAATGGGCGATCCGCCACCTCGGCCTCACTCCCGTCGAAGGGCAGAGCGAAGAGCCCGGCCTGCTGCTCATTCAGATCGACGGACTCGCCCGCCGCCAGCTCGAAGCCGCCATCGAGAAGGGCAACATGCCGTTTTTGAAACGTCTGCGCGACCAGGGCCATTATGCGATGCACACGTTTTATCCCGGCCTGCCGACCAGCACCCCGGCCGTGCAAGGCGAGCTCTACTACGGAGTGCGTTCCGGCGTGCCGGCCTTCTCGTTCCTCGACCGCGCCACCAAACAGATCGTCGTGATGTTTCGCCCCGAGTGGGTCAAAAAATTCGAGGCCGGCTTCCAGGCGCAGGCCGAGGGACTGCTCAAGGGCGGCAGTTCATGGTCCAATATCTATTCGGGCGGCGCCGCCCCGGAGGAGACCCATTTTTGCGGATCAAGCATCGGCTTCGGGGACATGTGGCGCACCGGAAAAATCAGAAACATCTTCCTGTTTACCCTCCTTCATATTCCCTCCGCGGTGAAGATCGCCGGCCTCCTTCTGCTGGAACTGGCCATCGCAATCCCCCAGGCGATCCGCGGCGTCTTTCACGGGCAATGGATCTCCCAGGAGCTCGGCATGGTGCTTTCGCGCACCTGCATCGGCATTGGATTGCGCGAGTTGATCACCATCGGCGGCCAGGTGGATGTCGCCCGCGGCCTGCCCATCGTGCACGTCAACTTCCTCGGCTATGACGAGCTCTCGCACCGCCGCGGCCCCGGTTCGCTTTTCTCCCACTGGGCGCTCAGCGGCATCGACCGCGCGATCAAGAGCCTTTACCGCGCCTCCCACCGCTCGATCCGTCGCGATTATCACGTGTGGATTTTTTCGGACCATGGCCAGGAGCGCACCCGTTCCTTCGCCACGGAATTCCCCGGCGGAGTCGAAAAAATCATCGCCGACTGCCTGGAATCGTCCCGCACGCGGGACCCGGCGTGGCGCGCGCGCTCCCAGCAGGCGATGCATGCGCCCGGCTTCTCCCGCGGCACGCGCGCCGAGCGCCGGCGAGCCCGCGAACTCGCCGCCGCCATGCTCACCGACGAGGAGATCAAGACGTTCTCCGTCGCGGCGATGGGACCGGTCGGCCACGTGTATTTCGCCGAACCGATGGGCGACGCCCAAAAACGCGCCCTCGCCCTGCGCTTGGTGAAACAAGGAAAAATCCCCGGCGTGCTCCATCGCGACATCGCCGGCGGAGTCACCTGGATTCATGAAGGCGGCGAAACCCCGGTGCCCGAAAGTGCCGCCACCCTGCTCGCGGGACATCCCGAACCCCTGCGCGCGGAAATCGCCCGTGACCTCGTCACGTTGTGCGAAAACACCAACGCCGGCGATCTCGTCCTGCTCGGGTGGGGCATCGACGGCGCCTGGACTTTTGCCGCGGAACGCGGTGCGCACGCCGGCCCGGGTCCCGAGGAAACCCAAGGGTTTCTCCTCGTCCCGCCAGGCACCCGCCTTCCGGCCGGCTCCGCGGATTTCGTGCGTCCGGCGGACCTGCGGGCGGCGGCCCGCGCATTGCTCGGTCGCGAAGTCCTGACGGCGGCCCGCCACGCCGGCGCGCGCAGCGAATCGCACCTGCGCGTGATGACTTACAACGTGCATCATTGCAGCGGCATGGACGGTCGCGTGTCGCCCCGCCGTGTCGCCCGGATCATCCAGCAGCAGGCCGCGGATCTCATCGCATTGCAGGAAGTCGATCACGGCCGGGCCCGTTCCCGCAGCGAGGATCAAGCCACCCTCGTCGCCGAGGCCCTCGGTTATCATGTCGTTTTCTGCCCCACCGTGAAACACGGCCACAATGAACACTACGGGCACGCGTTGCTCAGCCGCTGGCCGATCGAAATCATCAAGGTCTCCGAACTGCCCAACGCGCCCGACAGCTGGTTTCCCGAGGTGCGCTGCGCACTCTGGGCCCGCATTGAGGTC
>JAQSWS010000022.1 GCA_029266495.1 Rariglobus sp.
CGCCTTTTTCCATGGTCGGAATGTAGCCGTCGTAGAGGTGCAGGTCGGAGCCGCAAATCGCCGTCGAGGTGATGCGCACGATGCAATCACGCGGGTTCAGGATCCCGGGATCGTCGACCTCCTGGACCTCCATGTGTTTTTTCCCCATCCAGCAGACGGCTTTCATTTCTTTTTTCCCCGTTGAGGTTCGCCGACCGGTTGTCCCTCGGTGGTGGGAATTTCGCCGGCTTCCATGAGGGCCTTGAAGCGATGCAGCGTATCGCCGACCTGCTGACCGGCCTCTTCGCCCGACAATTTTGCGAGGAGTGCGCCCGCCTTGCCGCCGGGAGGGGCATATTCGAGCGTGACAGTGACCTCGGTGCCTTCGTCGCCGGGGGCGGGCTCGAAGCGCACGGTGCCGGCATTGGCGATTTCGGACTCGTCGCTGGAGCGCCATGCGATCAGCCGGTCGGGTTCGTCGTTGATGATGAGGGCATCCCACTCGACGCGGCGGTCGCCCGGAGGGGCGCTCACCGACCAGTGGGATTCGATGTTGGAACGGGCGGTGATGGTCACCGGGTGTTTGATCACCCGGGCGAGATTTTCGAGGTTGCGCCAGAAGGCGTAGAGGATGTGGGCGGGGGCCCGGATGGTAACCGAGCGGGAGACTTTCACCCCCTTGTTGCCGTGCACGACGATCTTGGAAGGAGCGAGGCCTTTGCGTGAGGCGACGGTTGGATTGAGGGGCCGGCGGCGGATCTTTTTTTCGAGAGTGGCAGGGGTGGGCATAGTCTGGAGAGTGTAGCGCCTCGCAAAGTCTCCGCCCATCGGGGTGTGGTCTTAGCAGCGGCTAATGGACGGGCCTGCGCAGGGAGAGGGGCGGATGCGCGGGTGTGGATTTACCGATGGCGCCGGGGGCTTCCGGCCCGATTTAATCCGGCGGGGAGACCTGTATTCTTTCGGAACCTTATATGAGTTCCCGTTCAGCAGACGTGCAAATGGAGCAACCGCCGGGATTTCAAAGGCGCGTCGTTTTCGACAGGCGGCAAGGGATCGGCTTGCTGCTTCTCCTGGTGCTGCCGGTGCTCGCGTTGTTCCAACAGCTCGGCGATCGGGTGCAGACACTGGAGGCCAGCGGTGACGGCCTTGTGCTGCGGGCAGAGGCGCCCATGAGTGCGCGATACGGGGATGCGCTTCAACTCAGGCTCACTCTCATCGGGCCCGCGGGCCCCGAAGCCCGACGGGTGAACGTCGAGATAGCGGAGGATTATCTTGCGAGATTCACCGACGTGAACAGCCGGCCCGAGATGGTGCGTTTCACGGACAAAGCGGGAATGCTGGAGCAGGAGTTGCCGCGGGAAGGCGGCAGCGTGCCTGTGGTGATCGAGCTCACCCCGGAGGAGTATGGATGGGCGCGCGGGTATGTGCGCGCTTCGCTCGCATCTGGCGCGAGCGTCGAGCTGGCGATCAAAACCTTTGTCTATCCCTGACCATGGAGACTGTCATTCGGGTGGTGGTGATTTATGTGGCGATCCTGGCGGGCCTTCGCGTGCTGGGAAAACGGGATGTGGGCGAACTGTCGCCCTTGGAACTGATCACGTTGATCCTGATTCCCGACCTGGTCTCGCAAGGGGTGGTTCGGTCGGATCATTCACTGACCAACAGCCTGATCGCGATCACCACGCTGTTTTCGCTGGTGCTCATCATTTCTCTTTTTTCCCACCGGTTTAAACGGGTGGAAAGTCTGATCGAGGGCGAGCCGACGCTGCTTGTTGCCAAGGGCCGGTTGCTGACGCGCAACCTCAATCGCGAGCGCATCGCGCCGGAGGAGATCTACAGCGAGATGCACAAGGCCGGGCTGGACAAGCTGTCGTGCGTGCGATGGGCGGTGCTGGAGTCCGACGGACGGATCGCGATTGTGCCGGAATCCGCGCCTTGAGCCGGATGGCGGGCGGGAATCAATCGTGGCGACGTTCCCCGGGCTCACGCCCAAGGCCACGGGGCGGGATGGTTTCAAGGATGTTCTCGTCGTTGGTGGCGGCGCCGGTGCCGGCCTTGGCGCGCTCCGCGGCCATGCGCTTGTGGCGAGCTCGCAGCCACCAGGCGACCCCGGCAAAGATCGCCAGCTTGGTCCCGTAGAAAACCCCGAGGAAAATCCAGGCTCGATGCGAGGGATCCTCGCTGACGTTTCCGAGAAACAGCGCCACATACGAGCGCAGCAAATGGATGGGCAGCGCGATTCCGAAATAGATCCGCAAGGAAATGCCGGACAATGCCAGCACGTAATTGCGCACGAAATACGGGATGGCGGGCGCCAGCATCACCATCAGGGCGATCGCGGCGTTTTCCCCGGGTGGAACCTCCGGCACGTGGTGCTGGTGACGCTCGACAAAACGCTGGAGCGGCTTTCGCAGGAAACTGCGAGCGACCCAGTGCGTGCCGAGCAGGTGCAAGGCGGTGATTCCCGCGACGACACACAGTCCGGGCACGGGGCCGAAGCGGGCTCCGATCACGAGGTAGACCATGCTGATGGGAAAACCCACCAGCGGCAGCACGGTGGTGACCGCGAGCACCGCGGCGGTATTGAGTTTATCCAGCGCGCGCGGGATGGCCCGCCAGTCGAAACCCGCGGCAATCAAGCCGAAGACAATGCCTCCGAGCACCAGCAGGGCGAGGCTGCCTAACAGCCACCTGCGTTTCGAGGAAGGGGAGGAGAAAGCACGCATGGCATCAGGGCGCCCGGTCAAGCCAAGGGGGTGGCGCCACCCTTGAATGACCCGGTAAAAATACTTTGGTAACGCACCAGGCCATGTGCGGAACCGCCGGCGCAAGCATCGGTCAAGAAACGGGCTTACCCTGTCGCGCCCTGCGCGTGTTCTTGCGCCGCGACGCCGAGCCCACGATGCGACCCCTCGATCTGCTGAAGCGCTATCAAGCCTGGCTCCATCGCCCGGCGCCGGGTTCGAAAGCCGCGCGCCGCCGGGTGTGGATCCTGTCGATCATCGCGGTGATCGCGGTTCTGGCGTTCTTTTTCTGGTTCACCTCGGCGCGCGTTTTGACCGATCGCGTCGAGATTGCCGTCGCGGTGGGCGACGACGCTTTTGCCGATTCGCTGGGGCCTTTGCTCGGGGCGGAGTTTTCCGGAGGCAATCGCGTGCAACTGCTGGTGAACGGCGACGAGTTTTTCCCGGAGATGCTCAAGGCGATCCGCGAGGCGCGGGAAACCATCACCCTTGAAACCTACATCTGGTCCTCGGGAAAAATCAGCGATCAGTTCATCGAGGCCCTTTCTGAACGGGCGAGGGCGGGGGTGAAAGTGCATGTGCTGGGCGATGGCATGGGAACGCGTCCGCTCAAGCGCGAGGATCGCCAGCGGATGATCGATGCCGGCGTCCAGTGGCTGGTCTACGGCCGAGAGCACTGGTATGAGATCAAGCCCAACATCAACCACCGCACGCATCGCAAGCTGCTGGTGGTCGACGGTCGCGTTGGGTTTACCGGGGGAATGTGCATCGACGATCGCTGGGCGGGCAACGCGGAGTCGGTCAAGGTCTGGCGGGAGACCCAGGTGCGGGTCGAGGGCCCGGTCGTGCGGCAGATGCAGGCGACCTTTGTGGCCAACTGGCTGGAGACCACGCCCCAACTTTTGTTCGGTCCGGAGTATTTTCCGAAGGAGGACGGACTCCTCCTTGGGGGCGCGTTCGTGCAATGCTACAAAAGCGGGCCGAACGAGGCTCAGGAGAATGCTCGGCTTTCCTATCTGGTGGCCATTGCCGGCGCCCGAAAGGTCATCCAGATTGCGAACGCCTACTTCGTTCCGGACGGCCTGATGGTCGAAATGCTGGTCGCGGCCCGGCAGCGGGGAGTGCGCGTCCAGATCATTGTTCCGGGAATCAACGACTCACGCTTCGGCCGGGCGGCTTCGCGTTCACGCTGGGGAAAACTGCTGGCCGCCGGCGCGGAGTTTTACGCGTATCAGCCGGCGATGTTTCATTCCAAGGTGATGATGGTGGACGACGTTTTTACCACGATTGGTTCGACCAACTTCGACAACCGGTCGTTTGGGATCAATGACGAGGTCAACATCAACGTCCTCGACACCAGCCTGGCCCGTCGCAGCCGTCTCATCTTCGAGCACGACTTGTCCCGTTCGACTCCCATCACGCTGGCGGAGTTCGAGAACCGGCCGTTCTACATCAAGTTGACCGACTGGTTTTGCGGGCTTTTTCGTTCGCAGATATGAACGGCCGTTCCACGTGATGATGATCGCCGCTGGGGGAATCCCCGATGCACAGTTACGGGGATTCCACTAAAAGCCCGGGAGGCCGGTTGATTTTTTTTGCGCGGGCAGGGTTCCTGCGAGTTAGTCGGCCCTTTCAGGTTCCGCTACAGCTTTGGATACTCTCGCTCATATTTCATTCGCCGGTGTCGATCCGGCGCCACGCACTCGTATCGTTCCCGACGCCGTGGGCCGGCAGGGCGGCCTGGAGTGCGGGCCGGAGTTGATGCGGATTCGTAAAGGCGATGAGGGACCGCTTGATCCGTTCCTGGCGTGGATGCTGAAGAGGGCAGGCCTGCAGCCGGCGGCCTACCGTTCGGGGGCGATGCAGCGCCGGATTTGCGCCTGTCTTCGTAAATTGCGGGTATCCTCGCCATGTTCCGCGCGGGAACTGCTGGAGCGGAAGCCGGAACTGCTGCCTTCGGTTCTGAACACGATTTTGATCGGCGTGAGCGAGTTCTTCCGTGATCCGCCGGTATTCGATTACTTGGAGAAGACCGTATTGCCGGAGTTGTTACAAACGCGTCCGCGCCTGCGGGTGTGCAGCGCGGGTGTTTCCGGCGGCCAGGAGATTTACTCCATGGCGATGCTGCTGGCCGAGGCCGGCGCGTTGAACCGGTGCGAATTGCTCGGCGTGGATTGCCGGGCCGACGCGATCCGGCGCGGGTATGCGGGGCGTTTTTACACCGAAGACATGGACGGCGTGGCTCCGGTCCGCCGTGAACGTTTTTTCCGGCCGGTGGCGGGCCGGTGGGAGGTGTCGGCGGAACTTAAGAAGCAGATCCAATGGAGCCGGCAGGACTTGCTCGACCTGGATGCGGGTGGCGCTTGCGACCTGATCCTGTTTCGCAACGTGGCCATTTATTTCAATAACCGGCATGGCGACGAGGCTTGGGCCCGGCTCTGCGACCAGCTGGTGCCGGACGGATTCATTGTCACTGGCAAGGCCGAGAGGCCGCCCGCATCACTGCCGCTTGTGCGCGTAGGACCTTCCATTTATCGAAAAATCGCACGTTGATACCCCAGATGTTCACGGAATTTATTACGAAGATACAGCGCAAGCCCCTGTTGCCGCTCACCATTGCGCTCTATGTCGTTTGCGCGGGACTGATGGCCTGGCTGCGCCTGGGCGCCATGGGGGAGGGTGTGGTCAGCATTTACTACGGCCTGCCGCTGCTGATCTGCCTGCTCTATCCGGAGAAGCGACTGCTTTGGGGCTTGATGGGCACGTATGCCCTGATCGCGGGTTACAAGGCCTTCGTGACGCCGGCGGCCTGGCAGGTCGGGCATCAGTTTTCGGTGTGGACGCTGCAGATGGTCAACATGCTGGTGGTCGGTGTCGCCGTGCACCTGATGATCGATCTTCTGGGCAAACTGCGATCGCAGAAAGCGCAGCTTGAGGAGTCCAACCAGGAGCTTATCGCGCGGGAGGAGGAGATCACCCGGCAGAACGAGGAGTTGCAAAGCCAGTCCGAGGAGATCCAGCAGCAGGCCGAAGAGGTGCAGCAACAGGCCGAGGAGCTGCAGGCGCAGACGGAGGAATTGCAGATCGCCAATGCCGAGTCCCTCAAGCGCCAGGCGATCCTGCAGGCCCTGCTCGAGTCCCTCCAGACCGATGATTCGCGCGATCTGCCCGAGCGAATCTGCCATCTGTTGATGTCACTCCTGGGCGACGCCGCCTCGGCCGCGGTCGTGCTGGAGAAAGAGGGGGACGACCTGGTGGTGCTGGCGCACGCGGGCCCGATCGGTCTGCCCACCCGTCGCTGGGCGTATAGCCGTTCCTTTGCCGCGGTGGTGATGACGCACAACCGCACGGCGTTCGTTCCCGATCTGCGGCTCCGCCCCGATTTGGAAGGCGCGCAGACGACGGAGCGTTCGTTCCGATCGGTGATCGCCACCCCGCTTCGAATCGGAGGGAAGCCGGCGGGCGTCATCAAGGTGTATTCAACTTATGAGCACGACTGGACCAAGGAGCAGTTCCAGATCATCGAATGGACCTCCGCGCAATGTTCGTTGTTGATGGATTCCCGCCGGCTTCAGCTCGAACTGCAGCGCGCCAACAACGATCTCGACCGCCTGGTGCGGGAGCGCACCGCCGAGTTGCAGGAACTGGTCAACGAGCTGGAGCATTTCTCCTATACGATCACCCACGACCTGCGCGCCCCGTTGCGTGCGATGCACGGTTTTGCCGGCCTGCTGGCGGAGGAGTGCATGACGGTGCTTAACGACCAGAGCCGTGAATACCTCCGGAGGATCACCACGGCGGCGGGTCGCATGGATCGACTGATCATTGATGCGCTCAGCTACAGCAAGATTGTGCGCAACGAAATGCCGATGGAGCCGGTCGACGTGGATCGCCTGCTGCGAGGCATGGTCGATTCCTATCCTATTTTTCAAAAGCCCAGCGCGAACATCGAAATTGTCGGCGAGATTCCGCCGGTCCTTGGAAACGAGGCTGGGCTCACCCAGTGCTTCTCGAACTTGCTGGGCAATGCAGTGAAGTTTGTGCCTCCCGGACAGGTGCCCGTCGTGCGGATCCGGGGCGCCCGTGATGGCAAACGCGTGCGGTTGTGGTGCGAAGACAACGGCATCGGTATCCCGGCGGAAATGCACAGCCGGGTTTTCGTGATGTTCCAGCGCCTGAGCAAGGATTTCGAGGGCACGGGCATCGGCCTTGCCCTGGTCAAGAAGGTGGTCGAGCGAATGGGTGGAGCCGTCGGCGTCGAGTCGGAGCCCGGCAAGGGCAGCCGCTTCTGGATCGAACTGTTGACCGTCGAGAACCAGCCATGAACTCCCGCCCCAGCGTGCTTTATGTCGAGGACGAAGAAGATGACATCTTTTTCATGCGCAACGCATTCAAGCGGCTGGGGATTGAGGATCGATTTCACGCGGTCATGGACGGGGATCGGGCGATTTCCTACCTTGCGGGTCACGAAGATTATGCCGATCGGGAGCGGCATCCCCTGCCATCGTTCGTGTTGCTTGATTTGAACCTGCCCATTCTTTCGGGCTTCGAGGTTTTGGAATGGCTGCGCGCCCAACCGCAGTTCCAGTCACTGCCCGTGATTATTTTTTCATCGTCGGGGCGCACGGAGGACCGGCAGCGTGCCGAAAACCTCGGTGCCACCGAATACGTGCTCAAGCCCGCGTCGGGCGCGCAATTTCTGGTGATGGCCCGGCAGTTGAAGGAGAGCTGGCTGGGCCGGCAGGGAGAGGCTCCGGACGCTCCGTGAGCGCGGGCAGTGTGCCGGCTGGGTGCAGGGCCTTCGACCAGGCTCGTCGCAGGGGATGGCCCCGCACCCGAGTTCGCACCGCGCCGCGGTGTGGTCACCGGAGGATGGAGCCCGCCATGGCGTGACAGGCCTCGGCGCATTCCCGGCAGGCCTCGGCGCACCGCTGGCAGTGTTCCATCTTGTGTTTGCCGCATTCCTCGCCGCAGGCCTCGCAGACCTCGGCACAAAGCTGGCAGACCCGCTCGGCGAAGTCGGAACCGCGGGACATTTCGCGCATAGCGAATGAGCAGATGTCGGCGCAGCTTCGATCGAGTTCGATGCAGCGCGCCATCATTTTGATGTTATCTTCGTGCAGGCAGGCAGTGGCGCAGTGCTCGCAGGCCTCCATGCATTGGTGGCAGGCTTCGATACACGTTTCGTATTTTTCGTGGGACATAGGGTTCTCCTGTTTGATGATTTTGTTTCTGGCTCCAGCATTGCCTTGGACGGAAATCGCCGGGAATGGCCGTCGCATTTATAGGCCTTCGTCGCACGATCTGCCATGGGGCAGGGCGCCCGGCGCAACATGGGGAGCGGGCCTCATTGCCGGATGCCCCGGACTCGTTGGGACAAAGAGGACAGGAATCCCCGGTGCGAGGTTCAGCCTGCCGGAAGCGTGATGGAGAAGGTCGTGCCTTCGCCGGGGACGGAACTGACGTCGATCTGCCCGCCCATCTTGTCGATGCAGCGCTGCACGATCGCCAGGCCGATGCCGGTGCCCGGCACGGACTGGGACGGGTTGAGGCGCTCGAACGGCATGAAGATTTTTTTGAAATGGCGCGCATCGATGCCGATGCCGTTGTCTTCAATGGCGATCACGACCCGGCTGCCATCCCGGTGGGCCGAGCAACGGACCACGGTGGCGACGCCGGGGCGGGTGAATTTAAGGGCGTTGTCGATGAGGTTGCCGAGCGCCTGGGCCAGGCCGGCCTCGTTGGCGAAGACGTTGGGGAGAGGCCGGTCGATTTGGAAACGCGCGGTGGCGGCCTCGGCGCGTTCCCGGCGTTCGTCGACGAGGCGTTCGACGAGCGCCTCCAGTTCCACGGGCTCCAGCGACAGCTCCGAGCGGCCAAGCTGGCTGTAGTGCAGCATGTCGATCGTGAGCTGGTCCATGCGCTGGGCGGCGCGTCCGATGCGCTTCAGGTAATCCTTGTGAAGCGGCGTCAGGTTCACGCCGGCCTCCTCCAGGAGAACGTCCACGAAGTTGTGCATGGCCCGGAGCGGAGCCCTCAGGTCATGCGAAATTGAATACGTGAAGGCCTCCAGCTCGGAGTTGCGTTCGTGCAGCTCGAGGGTGCGTTCCTCCACCCGCGACTCCAGTTCGGCGGCGTGGGCGGCGAGGCGCGCCTCGGCCTGCCGGAGAGACTCCTGGGTGGCCTTCATGCGCGTGACATCGGTGACGATGCAGACCTTGCTGCCGGGGAGGCTGGAGGACTGGACGGTGTCGATGCGCACGTTGAGGCAGCGTTCACCGGCGGGGAGTTCGAGCTGTCCTCCGGCGGCCGTCCTGGTCAGGGCGACCAGGGCGGCCGGATCGTCGATCGTCAGGACCTCGGTCAGCATGCGCCCGATCAAGGGTTCGGAATGGTTCATCAACGTGGAGAACGCACGGTTGTGGCGGGCGATGGCGAGTTCCTCGGTGAGGAGGCAGATGCCGTCGGTGATGGCGTCGAAGGTGAGCTGCCATTCCGCGGCCATGGTCTGGGCGTTGATCTCGGCCTGGCGTGTGCGCAGGAGGGCGCGCACGGTGGCAATGAGTTCATCCGCCTCCACGGGGATGCACAGGTAGGCGTCGGCGCCCTGCTGGAGGCCGACCACGCGGTCGCCGACTGCGGTGAAGGCGGCAGAGGTTTGCAGCACGGGAATCGCCGAAGTCCCGGCGTTTTGGCGGAGCTGGCGGCAGACTTCGAAGCCGCTCATGTCGGGCAGGCGGACGTCGAGGATGACGAGGTCGGCCTCCGGCGCGAGGTTGAGGCCCTCGGCTCCGGAGGAGGCCTGGCGGACATCAAAGCCGGCGCGCTCAAGGTAGCGCACGTGGACGTAGCGATTGTGCTCGTTGTCATCCACGACAAGAATGGTGTTTTCGGGGTTCATTCGAATGCGTGTCGCCGTCTGGCCCGGGCGATTTCATGGATGAGGGCGGTGCGGTAGACGGAATCGTTGGGCGGACCCTTGCGGATGAGGGTGGTGGCATGCTGCCGGAGGTAATCGCGCTCCTCGTCGCTGAATACCTGGGAGGAGTGGATGATCAGCGAGCCGTTTTGGGCCGCCTTTTGAAGCCGGGCAATCAGACGGATGCCGGAGTCGTCGGGAAGCACGACGTCGGTGAACACGAGCGCGGGCCGCCGTTCCTGGAGCATCACCACGGCGTCACCGGCGGTTTCGACTTCAAGCACGTTCAACTGGAATTCCTCCAGAACGGTTCGGAGGAGTTGCCGGGCATCGGAGCTGGCGTCCACCACGATGGCGGTGAGTCGCGAGCGGACGTGCAGCTTTCCCAGGCAGGCGACCAGCTGGTCGGTGCGGGGAGTGGCGGGGAGAAAGGCATCCACCAGGTGGGCGTCGGTGTCTGCCGGCCGGTCATCGCCAGTGACGATGAATGCCGGGAGCGAGGCCCGGGGAGGCGGCCAGGATGCGGCGAGCAAGCGGATGCTTGAGGCCGAGTTGGTGACGATTGCCGAGACGGAAACGCGTTTCAGAACGTCGATCGCCTCCTGGGTGGTGCGGGTGAGCACCGCCTTGAACGGAGTATGATCGAGGATGTGTTCGTAACTGAAAAGGGCGTCCGGGCGGTCGTCCACGAAAAGAACGATCTGGGGAATGTCCTTTTTTTCGGGTGCTCTGCGAAGCGGGGCGGTCGAGGCGGATTCCGGGCTGATTGCAAGCGGGAGATCTACCCAGAAGGTCGAGCCCCGGCCAACGGTGCTTTCCAGCCGGATGCCGCCGCCGAGCATTTCGGCGAGGCGGCGGGAGAGGGCGAGGCCGAGGCCGGTTCCCTTGATCTTTTGCTGGAAGGGATTCTGCACCTGGTAAAACTCCTCGAAGACTTTGTCCTGATGTTCCGCGGGAATGCCGATGCCGGTGTCACGGACGCAGAAGATCACGCGCGGGCCTTCCACGGAGGCACTGACGCGAACCTCGCCCTCCTGGGTGTATTTGAGGGCGTTCGAGACGAGGTTGCGGAGGATCTGGGAGAGCTTGCGTTCGTCGGAGACGATCTCGAGTGGCTCCGGGGCGTCGAAGACCAGGGTCACGGCGGTGTTGTTCTCGACCAGAGGGCGAAGCATGCCACGGAGCGTGGCAAACAGCTCGTTCACGGAGACGACGGCGGGGGTGACCTGGATTTTGCCTGCATCGGCCTTGGCCAGGTCCAGAAGATCGTTCACGAGTTCGGAAAGATCACGGGCGGCCCGGTTGATGAAGCGGGCCTGTTTTTCCTGCTCGGCCGTGAGTTCGCCATCGATGCGCTCGAGCAGCATCCGGGAAAGGCTGATGATCGAGTGGAGCGGCGTGCGGAATTCGTGGGTGATGTTGGACAGGAAACGGGACTTGAGCTCGACGGCCTTGTGGATCTCCTGCGCGCGATAATCGAGTTCGGCATAAAGGGACGACACTCCGCGGTAGGTTTCCTCCAGTTCGCGGTTGAGCTGGGCGCGTTCGGATTCGCTCTTGTCGAGCGCGAGGAGCAGGTCGATGAGCTCACGGTCCTGTTTTTCGATGTCGGAGGCGGAGTCCGGCGGAAAAAGTTTGAGCAATGCGCCGGACACGCGGGCGGCGACGACCGGAAGCGGATCCATGAAGCAGCGGGGGATGTTTTTCCCCAGGCGGACCACGGTGCCTTGGGCGGAGGTGTTCACTTCGACGCGCGACATGAAACGCCGCAGGGAAAGTAAACCGGTCTCGTCGTGGGCGGCCGCGCCGGGCCGGCTGTCACGGATCGTGATATCGAGAACATCGTCGCCTTCCTCGCGACCCAGGCAGAACTCCACGCGTCCGCCGCCGGCCCGGCGTGAGACAGTGCGGGCGACTTCGGAGACGACCGTGGCGATGCGCAGGCAATCGTGTTGTTCGAAACCGAGAAGATCGGCGATCTCTCTCGCGCGCCGGCGGGCCAGCGCGACGTGCGACTCGCCGCCCAATTCGACGGTCAGCAGGTCCGTGGTCATGGTTCGGCGGGCTGCGAGGTCATCGGCGTCCGCTCCAGGTTACGGCGGGCAGCCGGGAGTCCTTGGCTGGCTGACAGGGGCGGGTGTGGATTTTGTCATGAGCCTGCGCAATGGCTCTCTCGACTCGAAGCGGGAGAGTTTTGGAGGGATTGACCACGAGAGGGGAGGGACTGGAGGAGGAGCGCCCGGGAATGCCTCCTTCCGTCGAGAGCTCGGGAACTCAGCCAAAGTCGAGCGTGGGTAGTGGAGGGAAAAATGTCTTCCCCTCGAAGAGTGCGACCAAGTCCTCAAGCGCGGGGTATTTCTCGCAGTAGAAATCGGCGCCGAGTGCCTGTGCGGTTTCCATGTCGAGAGGGCGGTTGGAGGAGCTCATGATCACAATGGGCAGATCGTTGAGCGCCGGTTGTGAGCGGATCCACTTCAAGACCTCGAAACCGTCTTTTCGCGGGAGTTTGAGATCGAGGAAGACAACAAGGGGAAGCAGTTCGGAGGGGTTTCGCAGCCGGGCCTGAAAATAAGCGATGGCCTGTTCTCCATCGGTCGCGATGTTGATGGGACTGGTGACATTGGCGCGCTTGAGCAGCAGCTGAATCAGCAGGATGGCATCATCGTCGTCATCGACCAGCAACACGGGGTTCGGGCTGGAAATATCGAAGGAAAAAGGAACGTGAGGGCTCGAAAGCGCTTTCATGTAAATTGCATCGAAGATGGATGGGGCTGTATCGCTCCGGGCGCTTTCGCGGGAGGAGGCTCAATAACACGGACGTTGCATTCGCCTCTGTCGAGAGCGGCGGAACGAAGGAAGGTGCGAACCGCACATTTCCCGACAGGACGCTAGGAGAATCCCCGGTAATTAGGGAGTAACGAGATCGGGCCCGAATCGAATCAGGCGCTTAGGGCGAGCGTCTTCGATTTTTCTTCCTCGGTGGAAGGGTGCGGATCGGCGGTGGGCTGCTCGCAAAGTTTGCAAACGCGTTCGTGAGCCCAGGCAAGCCGGTTGGAAACCTCGTAAGGATGGAGGCGCAGCAGTTGCGCAATATTGACGAAAGACATGCCGAGCACCTGCCGCAGGGCGAGCAGTTCGCAGTCCCGGGGATCAAGCTTGCCGGGATGCCGGACGATCACCCGCACCAGGGTGTGCAGGTCGAGACCGGGCAGGCTGCATGCGGGTGTGCCGTTGCGGCGGCGGGCGATGGGGCCGGCCGACTTGTGGTGATACGTGCGCACGAACCGGAAGCAGGCATAGTAAATCCACTCGACCACGACGGACGATCCCTTGCTGCGCTCCAGCCGCCGGCGGGCGCGGGAAAACACCTGCTGGGTGATTTTCTCCGCGGCGACCTCGTCCCGCAGGAGCGCGTGGGTGAGATGAAAGATGGCCTGGTGGTGATTACGGATCAGCGTGATGAGGGCGATGGGATCGCGAGGCTGGTAGTGATCGCGCGACCAGCTGTCGGTGCCCGAGATGGCCGCCGGGGACGACGGCGCGAAGGCGAAGGCGACGGGTGAGATGGAGGCATACATGAGGATGTGAAGTCAGGAGTTTTTCCGGCGGCGGGCGGCGAGCATCTGGTCGTGTTGCGCTTCCTCGATGCCTTCGATCGCGAGGCGTTCGGTCATGTCATCATCATCGGCTTCGTTGTAGGTCGGAGTTTGATGGCCGGGAACGGAGATGGGATCGCTGGGATCGCGATTGAGGGAAAGCGCGATGGACGGGCTGTCGTCCGAGGTGGTATCGGGCAGGTCGCGCCCTTGGAGTTCTTGGCGGGCCATGCGGCGGTCGCCGGTCGTGATGAAGTCGCGTCCGTCGATGAGTGCGATTTCATGGGCGCGGCGTTCGATCATGGAGCGGGTGATTTCTCCTGCATCGGCGCCGTGTAAAAGGATTTTTCCGGAATTGGATTCGTGTGAATTCATGAGACGAAGCTTTGGGGGATGTGGGGGGAAATTAGAATTCGGAGTATAGCCAGAGTGCCATGTGACAGGCATCAGGCTTTGGCCCCAAGTCAGGGTCGGGCACTCGTAAAAACCGGCGCGCCCGGGGAGCAAAAACGGACCTCGCTTCGTTGTCCGCGGCGGCGTTTTTAAGACAAAAAAACCGCCGGCGTGGGAACGCCGGCGGCGGAGGAGCAGGGGAACTGAACGCCCCTGTGTCAGGTTACTTGACGACAATGTTGTTTTTGACCTCCCGCACGCCCTCGATGCTGGCGGCAATGCGTTCGGCGCGCTCCTTTTCGGCGGAGGTCGATACGAAGCCGCTCAACGAAACGGTGCCGCGGAAGGTATCGACGTTGATTTCGCGGGCCTTGACGACGTCGTCCGAGGTGAGGGCGGATTTCACTTTGGCGGTGATGGCGGAATTATCGATGTATTCGCCGGTGCTTTCCTTGGTGGCGGTTCCTGCACAACCGGTGCTGAGCAGGACGGCCCCGGTTCCGATAAACATGGCAAGGCAGGTGCTGATGATGCGAAGGGAGGTTTTCATGATGTTATTTATTGTAAGGTTACGCGCATCATCTTACCGAAGGGACGCTGCGTATTCTACCGAGGGGAAGGCAGTTCCACGCATCGGGATTTATCCCCGCATAGCTCATGAAAAATTCCAGGATGGGGAAACCCCCCGATGCCGGACGCCTCTTAATTACGATATAGTGCACGGGAACTGTTTCTATCCACAGACTACCCTAGCCCTGTGATATCCGCCACATTAGCATCCCACATCCTTTCAGCGTCCGAGACATTGAGGACCATCAATGTGCTGGTGGTCGAGGACCAGGAGGACGACTACGTCTACCTGGAGCGTATTCTCAGGAAGGCGTCGTTTGCCCGTTATGAACTGGTCTGGTGCCCGACTTACGAGGCTGGGCTGGAGGCTCTTGCCGCCAAGCGCCACGATGTCGCCCTGTTTGATTACAACCTCGGCTCGGGCACCGGCCTCGATCTCTTGAGAGAGGCGATCAACATGGGGTGTGAGCAGCCGGTCATTCTGCTCACGGGCCACGACAGTCCCGAAGTGGACCGCGAGGCGCTGGGTGCGGGTGCGGCCGACTATCTTTGCAAGAACGGGCTCAACATCACCCAGTTGGAGCGCGCCATCCGGTATTCGCTACGGCATGCCCTGATGCTTGCCTCGGTAAAAAAGAGCCAGCACCAGCTGGAGTTGTTCATGCGCAATGTGCCTTGCGCGGTCTGCATTCGGGATGAAGACGGGCGCTACGTGTTCCAAAACGAGCGGTTCAAGACCCACTTTGAGAACGCACCGGTCAGTTCCATCTGGGAGCCGACGGCTTCCGACGAGCCGCGGTCGTTTACCGATGGCGAGCACTATTGGCTCGTGAGTTCATTTCCAATGGACCAAGGGCATGGCGGCCACCTTCAGGGGCTCGCGGCGATCGAGATCACCGAGCGCATCAAGGCGGAGGAGATGCTGCTTCAGACCACGGGCCTGTTGAACGGCATTCTGAAGAGCCTGCCGGTGATCGCGTGGAGTGTGGACGGGGAAGGCACCATTCTTGAGGCCCGGGGCAGCGGATTGGACGGAGTGGGGCTCAACGGCGACCAACTCGTCGGACGTTCGCTCGCCGATTTTTCCGCCAATGCCGCGACGGAGCTGGCGAAAACATTTCAGACGGGGCACGCCAACTTCATCCTGCCGATCACCCACGAGGG
The DNA here is from genome assembly GCA_029266495.1 of Rariglobus sp. Classification (GTDB taxonomy): domain Bacteria; phylum Verrucomicrobiota; class Verrucomicrobiia; order Opitutales; family Opitutaceae; genus Rariglobus. Next base: position 15,366 of record JAQSWS010000022.1, read on the forward strand.
TCGTGAACACGCGTTCGATACGTTTTTTCATCAGACGCACACGCAAGGCCGCAGCGCCGTTGGCTTCTCCATCGATATCACGGAGCGCCGCTGGCTTGAGCGAAAGGTCCTGCTCATCAGTGATACGGAGCAGCTGCGCATCGGCGCCGATTTGCACGATGGACTGGGCCAGCACCTGACGGGCATCGCCTGCATGGCGGCCGCGTTGCGCGACCGGTTGAAAGCGGCGGACCGGCCGGAGACGAAGCAGGCCGACGAGATTGCGCGCCTGGTCAATGAAGCCACTTCGCAAACCCGCGCGCTCGCCCGAGGCCTGTGTCCGGTGCAGCTCGACCAATCGGGTCTGCAGGCCGCGCTCGAGCATCTGGCCTATCAAATGGAACTCGTGCACGGCATCGAATGCCATTTTCGCGCCGACGACGAACCATTCGATTGCGAGCACGACAGCGCGCTTCACCTCTACCGCATCACGCAGGAGGCGCTGCACAACGCCACGCGCCACGGCAAGGCGCGGCGCATTGAGGTGGTGCTCGACTCCGGGCCGAACGGCCGCCGCCTTGCCATCGAGGACAATGGCCAGGGCTTCGATCCCGGGCTTCCGCAGGGCCCCGGTGTCGGTCTGCGCCTGATGCAATACCGGGCCGCCATGATCGGCGGAAATCTTTCAATCGAGTCGCAACCGCAAGGCGGAACGCGGGTCGAGTGCGTCTTTCCCTTCACCATCGACAAATGAAATCAACGTTGACCGCCCCGGCACAGCCCGTTTCCACAGCCAGCCCCGACGCGGCCAAGCGACGTATTTTCCTTGTCGATGATCATCCGATCACCCGGCAGGGAGTGGTTGTTCTCATCAACCAGGAACCCGACCTCGAAGTGTGCGGAGAGGCCGACAGCGCTCCCAAGGCCTTTGATCTTTTGCAGAAAAGCAAAGCCGATCTGGCGGTGGTGGACATCTCGCTCAAAACCACCAGCGGCATCGAGCTGACGAAAAATCTCAAGGTGCTTCTCCCCGACCTGCCCGTCCTCATCATGTCGATGCACGATGAGAGTCTTTATGCCGAGCGGGCATTGCGCGCCGGAGCCAAGGGCTACGTGATGAAGCAGGAGGCCAGCGACAACATTCTGATCGCCATCCGTCGCATCCTCGACGGGGAACTCTACCTGAGCGAAAAGATGAAGGAGAAAATGCTCCATCGACTGGTGCATAACCGCAAGGACGAGGTGGTGTTTTCGATCGACACGTTGAGCGATCGTGAAATGGAGGTCTTTCAGCTGATCGGCAATGGATTCAGCACGCGTCAGATCGCCACCAAGCTCAACCTGAGCGTAAAGACCATCGATTCCTACCGCGAGCACCTGAAGCTCAAGCTTCACATCGAAAAAGGGGCGGATCTCGTGCGACACGCGATCCAGTGGGTGAAGAGCGAGAATATCGTTTGATCCGGGTTTCTTCGCGCCCGCGTCCTCCCCGGCCGGACACTGGTTTCCGACACCCGCGTCGGGATGTAGCCGGCTCAAGGAGCCGGACATCGACGTCTCCGGTTGCCTGACTCTGTTTTGAGGCGGGTGAAGATATGTGCTGGTGACTGCCTTGTCATCCGCGTGTCGGTGGGGAATCCCCCATGGCTGCAACCGTGGATTTGCCCGGGTTGAGAACGAACTAAGCCGGATTTTTACGGCTCAGGCATTCGCTTAAAATGCACGCCGCAACCATGAAATCCGTGCAAAAATCAATTGCCTCCGATTTGCCGGCGGGAGCATCGGCCCCGGATGCGCTCACGCTTCTGATGATCGGTGACGAGGCGCGCAACCGGCGCCTTCTCGCCTTCGGTTTGGTCGCGGAAAATGACGCCGTCACCTGCGTCGGATCGCTCGCCGCGCTGGACGCGCTGCCTTCGACGGGCGGGTTTGGCGTGGCGCTTCTCGACTGGGAAATGAAAGCGGCCTCGGCCGGGCTTTTGCTGCAGCGGCTCCGTCAGCTTGACCCAGGCATTCCGGTGGTCGCCACGGTTTCCGATGAACTCACGGCGCGCGTCGTGCGGCAACAGGGCGTTCAGCGTTGCATTACGAAGCCTTTTTCCACGCAGGACTTGAAGGATATGCTGAAGGTCTGCGCCCGCACGCCTCATCCGACGGCGCCGGACGCGCCCGCAGCCGTCGACGAGTCGGACCGGTCGGAGGATGCGGTGGAGGTCAGTTCACCGGTGGCCTTTGGTTCGAAAAGCCAGCGCATGCGGCAAATGCTTCAGATCGCCCTGCGGGTGGCTCCGACTTCGGCCAACATCCTCATCCTCGGCGAAAACGGAACCGGCAAGACGGCGCTCGCCCGGGGCATCCATGAACGGAGCCTGCGCAAGCGCATGCCGTTCGTGACCGTGAACTGTCCCTGCCTTCAGGCGCAGTTGCTCGAAAGTGAATTATTCGGCCATGTCCGCGGTTCGTTCACGGGCGCGGTCAGCGACACGTTGGGAAAAGTCGCGGCCGCCGAGGGAGGGACGTTGTTCCTCGACGAAATCGGCGAGCTTCCGCTTGAAATCCAGCCGAAGCTTCTGCGCCTCCTGCAGGATCGCCAGTATGAGCGGGTGGGGGAGACGAAGACCCGCCATGCCAACATCCGCGTGCTGGCCGCGACGAATCGCGACTTGCGCGAGGAGGTGAAAGCCGGGCGTTTTCGCGAGGATCTGTTTTACCGCTTGAACGTGATCACGGTGGACATGCCGGCGCTGCGCCGCCGACCCGAGGACATTCTGCCCCTGGCCGAGGAATTTTTGCGCGAGGTCACCCGGGGCGCGGCGCTGCGGGGAAACCGGACCTTCACACCGGCCGCGCGCCAGGCGCTGATGGCGCATTCCTGGCCGGGCAATCTGCGCGAGCTGCGCAATGTGGTCGAGCGGGCGGCGATCCTGGGAGAGCGCGACAACATCGATGTCGGGGATTTCCCGGTGTTCAACAGCGCCGCAAAGGCGGCGATTCCTCAAGTAGGCGATCTCGTGAGCCTTGCGGAGCTGGAGGAAGCGCATATTCGCGAGGTGGTGGCCCGCACCCAGACGCTGGGTTATGCCGCCCAAGTGCTCGGCATCAACCAGGCCACCCTTTACCGGAAACGGAAACGCCTGCCCGGAGTGGTCGAACCATTTCTGGTGCCACAGGCGGTTTGAAACGTAGTGATAGGTCGGATACGCTCTGCTCTCTTTTTGGGGGCCGGGCGGTCCGGGATGGCATCAGGGAACCACCTTGGGGTTGATCTCCGCGGCGCGTTTTTGTTGTTCGCGCACTGCGGGAAGAAGCTTTTTGGCAAAGGCGACAAGCTCCGGATCGGTGGATTTGACGGAGGCCTTTTCATACAACGTGGCCAGATCGTCGAGGGCGTCCTGCGCCCGTCCGAGGTAATCGGCGTCCACGGCGGCCAGTGCTTTTTCGTTCCAGGTTTTTAATTCACCGGATTCCGCCCGCGGTTCCGGCAGGGAGATGTGTTTTTTTTCCGCAAGGGCGCGCAACTCGCGGGTCGCTTCGCCCAGATCGGAGATCAGCTGGCGCGCGAGGGCGGTGACCTGACGGGTGCTCGCGCGTTCGGCGACCAACTGGGCGATCACCGTTTCATTGTGATTAATTCTGAGGACTTCGATGACGAAGCGGCGATCGCGCCGGCTGACGGCACCGGCTTCTTTATCGGCGGGCTTTGCCGGAACCCGGTCGGGCATTTCAGCCGCGGGCGCAGCGGGTTGGGCGGATGTGGAGGGGACCAGCAGCGGAATGAGCAGCAACGAAAGGAAGGGGAGGGAACATTTCATGCAGATCAGGGGATTGAACAACTTTGGACTGACTTACGGACGAGCCCGGCCAGGTCGCACATGCGGTGCGCCCTGGCCGGGCTCGTTTTTCAGGAAGCGCCCTTCAGAGGATCTCGCCGTCGTAGGGGTGATCGACGGCAAGACTCGGAGGGGAAGTGAAGGGCGTGATAACGCCGCCGCGATATTCAGCGCTTGGCGCGGGACGCCGGGGCGGGCTTGGCACCGGCGCCGGTCGAGCCGCTTTTGGCAGCGGGGGATTTCGAGGAGACCACGAGTTTTTCCGTGTCGCCCGGCTTGGCGGCCGTGGCGGGTTTCCGCGTGCTGGTGGATTTGCCGAGCCGGGTGCGTGGCTTGCCCAGGCTGGTGGCTTCATCGAAGCCCCGGGCCGCCACTGCGGTGTCCCCGTTGCCCTCCACCTGGGAGTCGACGCCGAGGAGCTGGCGTTCGGCTTCAAGCCAGATTTCGGTGTCACGTCCCTGGGGGCGGCCGTAGCGCTCCCAGAGTTCACGTGCACGTTGCGAAATGTCTTCTTGGGAAGCGGAAGCGGCCAGCGAGCCGTTTTGAGAAACTGATTTGTTCATGGAATCGTCTTTAATACCCTAATCTTTCCTCCGGCTTGTTTGTATCAGGCGGTTTCTGCAGCCGGCATAGGGGAATTTTCAGATGAGATCTCCCGGGGGCGGGGCGGAGGTGGACGCTCCCTTCATCTGGCGGGGTCGGGGGCAGGCTGCTGCGTGGGAGGAGGCTCATCATCGCGGCCCTCGAACAGGGCGCGACCGAAGCCATTGCGCATGAGGTTTACGATGGTGGGCCAGACGCCTACCTTGGTTTCTTCAAAATTTCCGGAGAACGGAACACGCGTGGCCACCTGTTCGCTTCGGTCATTTTTCACAACGGACGAAATCCCGCTTACGATGCTTTCCCACATCCGGCGCAACGGGCTTTTGTTTTCGTCGGACAGGTTCTTGAATTCCACGTTCTCGACAAAAGGCTTCAGGTAACCCTCGAAAGCACCGTCCGCGGCGTTGACCTCCACGTAGAGCTGGAAGGTGCCCGCCGACACGTCGACGTTGGCATAGGCCTCGAGAAAATCATTCAGGGCGACCAGGTCCACGTCCTGCAAATCCAGCTTGAGTTTGAAGCGAGGCTGGTCGGCGAGAGGATCGCCTTGGACAAACAAAGTCAGACGCCCGCCGCCGATCGTCACGCCCTCCGCGCTGAGCACGGCGGGATCGGGGCCGTCCTCCTCGCTTGCGGTGTTACGGAGGCCGGTGGTCACGACATGCAGGTCGTAGATGGCCACGTCGACGGGGGGCGTGCTGGTCGAATCGACAAAGCTGAGTTCGCCGCGACTGATCTCCAATTGCGTGATCTCGATGGGAAAAAGGTCCTTGATCACCTCATTCCATCGCCGGCCTTCTTCCTTCGGATCGACGGGAGCGCCCGATTTGGTGATTCGCATGCGGGGCGCGACGAGAAAGATGTCACTCACAAAGCGCCGGTGAAACAGTTCGCCCCACGCCAGCGAGAAATCAACGACCTCGGCGGAAAAAAACGGTTCGAGGCGGGCATCTTCGCGCTTGAGGATCGAGACGCCCTTGAGGCGGTAGGCTCCACGGATGAGCTGAAGGTCGATATCCTCGACTTTTCCCGAGTAGCCTTCGACCTGTGCGAGCCGGTTATTGACGGCCCGCCGGATCGCGAAGGGCAGGGCGATGCGGAGCGCGAGCAGGATCAGCACGAAGACCCCGACCCACGCCCAAAACCGGGGACGCAATAAAAACCAGGAGCGGAGGCGATGGACATGGGGCAGGAGTGTCATCTCCGTAAAGAGAAACGCCCCGCAGAAAAGTTCTGCGGGGCGTGTTGAATTTACTGATTGGGTTTTTAGAAGTTAAAACCGACGCCGAGACTCCAGAGAATGGCGCCGTCATCGAAATTATCGGTGGCACCGTCAGAGTCATTGAACGTCCATGCGTAGTTGATGAGCGCAAAGACGAAGGTCTTTTCCTTCACATACAGCTTGAGACCACCCTCGATGCCCGCAGCCCAGGTGTCACTGGTGGTGTCACCATACAGGCCGCCGAAATTGAGGCCGATGAAGGGACGGAGGTTGTCCGTTCCGAAGTGCTGGTCGATGGCGACGAACGTGGAGCCATCCCAATCGGAGTCGCTGCTCGAGCCGTTGGAGTAGTTGACGGACTGGCGCAAGGAGACCTCGAACGAGTCAGTGAGGAAGTAGCCGAGCGAGGCGCCTATTCCGCCGCCTGAGTTGTCGAAGTCCTTATTTGTTGAACCGTTGCCGCCAAGCGTGAGTTCCCAGTCACCGACTTCAGGCCCGAAGCCGTATTGGGCGTGGGCCGTGAAGGCCGAGGCGAGGAACAACGAGGAGACTGCAAGGATCAGTTTGGTTTTATTCATTTGGATTTTGGTTTGGTTGGCCCCGGTCAGGGGGACTCCATCACGCTTTGCGGCGGGGTGTCCGCCTCGCAATGCGCAAGCGGCTCTCGGCTGCCTTAAAACCTTATCGGGAAGCGCCCCGTGCCGGACATCGGGAAGAGATCAACGCCATCGGGACGGAGCCCGGTGAAGGGCTGGCTTCCGGACGTCCCGCTTCGACCCGCAGGCACGTGAGACACCGGTGTTGGTGGTGGAATTTCCCGAGGGCGATGCGGCAGGCGAGGACCCCGGTCGGAGTCTTCAGGAATGCCCGGAGGAGCGCCCCTTTTGAAAGCGATGCCGGAACGACGTCGGGCCATCGCCGGTCTTGCCGCCCAACAGTGGATATACCCCTCCGTTTCGTTTTCCGGCCGGCACAATCAAACAAATCAAACCAGGAAATCCCATGTCCAAGAAATCCGTATTTTGCATCGCCACATCCCGCATCCAGGCCGAGCGCATCGTGGCCAGCCTGCGTTCAGCCAATTTTTCCAGCAGCGATATCTCGGTGTTGTTTCCCGACAAGGAAACGACTCGCGACTTCGCCCATGAGCGAAACACCAAGGCACCCGAAGGCGCGGTCGCGGGGGCGACCACCGGCGGCATTGCCGGAGGTGCGCTCGGATGGCTCGTCGGTATCGGCGCCCTTTCCATTCCGGGAGTCGGACCTTTCATCGCGGCCGGTCCGATCATCGCCGCGCTGAGTGGCATCGGGGTGGGCGCGACCGTTGGCGGCATCACCGGTGGACTCATCGGCTTGGGAATCCCCGAGTTTGAAGCCAAGCGCTACGAAGGAAAAATCAAAGCGGGCAACATCCTCATCTCCGTGCACACGGAGGACGCCGACGAAGGAGCGGCCGCCAAGCGAATATTCAAGGAGGCGGGGGCCGAGGATATCAGCAGCACGGGGGAGGCTTCGGTCCCGAAGGCCGCCAAGGACAATTACGCCATGCATCATCACTGATCATGGCGTGTGTGTAGACGTAGTTGTGTAGCAAAAAGGCCCGGCGTTGGATGCCGGGTCTTTTTGCGCACGGGGCGCATCGCCGAACGCACGCGCAAGGCCGCTAAAGCGAAAGATCACGCCGCACCGGACGGTCGACCTTGGAGAAATCACGGCCGCCATCGCTCAGGTCGGTGACACGGGTGAATTCCGCTCCAAAAAAAATGATCTGCGCCGCGTAATAGCACCACAACAGCAGGATGATCAGGGACCCGGCGGCGCCATAGGCGGAGGCCACGCTGGCGTTGGCGAGGTAAACGCCGAGGGCGGCTTTTCCCACGGTGAAGAACACCGCGGTGAACACCGCGCCGAGCCACACGTGGCGCCAGCGCACGCGTGTGTCAGGCAACAGCCGGAAGATCATGGCCAGCAGCAGCGTGATCACGCTCGTGGACAACACGAGATCGACCGCCTGAAGCACGAGCGGATGCAGGCTCAACCGGCCAAGCGTGTGTTCGCTTACCCAGCCGAGAAAGGCGCTCGCAATCAGCGAGACCAGCAGGAGAAAGCCGGTGACGAGGACCATCGTGATGGAAAAAAGCCGTTTAAGAAGCGTGCGCAGCCAATGCATTTTTTGGGGTGGCGGCACGTGCCAGATTACATTGAGCGCGTCTTGTAAATGGTGGAAGACGCCGAAGGCGCCGAAGAGCAGGGTGAAACTGCTGATGAAGGTGGCGAGTTGCCCCCCGGGCTTTTTCTCCGGGCTCTGCACGGCCTCGATTGCGGCGCCGGCCTGCTTGCCTGCGAGGTGTTCGATCTCCCCCAGCACATGGTTGCGCGCCGTATCCTTGCTGTCGAAAAAGAATCCCGCGAGGGCGATCGTGAGCACCAACATCGGCGCGACTGCGATCGTGGTGTAGAAGGCGAGGGCGGCGCCGAGCCGGCTGACGCTGTCGGAGTAAAACTCGCGGACGGTCCGCCAGAGCAAACGCGGAAACAATGAGGTGAAACCGGGGGGACTGTCCGCCGTGCGCGACATCACGAGCATTTCTTTTTACTGCGCCGGTCCTGGATGAAGATATTGATGACCAGCCAGAATCCACCGGCGGCGGCGGCGAGGAAGCAGAGGATCGCGATACCTGGATATCCGAAGAGGCTGAAGGGCGTCTCGATTCGCATCATCAGGGCCGCGCCGACGATGAGGGCGGCGAGCACCAGGCCGGTGGTGATGCGGTTGGCGATCTTCTGCATGCCATCGAGGATGATCCTGGCGTCGACCGACTTCACCTTTACCTCGACTTCGGCATTGGTGACGGCGTCGAGAACGCGATTCAGGCGGCCGGGCAGTTGCGTGGTGAAGTCCTTCAGTTCAAGCAGTGAACTGAAGATGCTGCCCTGCGAGATGTCTTTCTTCATGCGACGCGCCATCAGGTCGGTGACGTTACGCCGGATGGAGGCGTTGGGATCGAAGGCCGGATCGAGGATGCGGCCGATTTCGTCGAGTTGAAGCAACGTCTTGCCCAGCAAGGTGAGCTCGCTGGGAACGAAGAGTCCGTTGTCGCGCGCGATGGTGCTGACGTCGAGGAGCGCCTGGCCGGCCTTGATGCTTTCGAGTCCCTGGTCGCGACGCATCAGGATGAGCTGGCTGATTTTCCGTCGCAGCTCCGCGGGGTCGAACGCAGAGAGTTTTTCGCTGATGCGAATGACGATCTCGGCGGCCTCCTCGCCCTTGCCCTCGCTGACGGCGAGCAGGAGCTTGAGCAGGTTTTCCTGCATGCCCGGGGCGGTGTGGCCGACCATGCCGAGATCAAGCAGCGCGATGCGGTTGTCGCTCGTAAGAAAGACATTTCCCGGGTGGGGGTCGGCGTGAAAAATGCCGTCGACGAGGACCTGTTTCAGGTAGGCTTTGAAGAGCTCCTCAACGAGCACCGCTCCATCGATGTCGAGACGGGCCAGCGGACTGATTGCGGTGATCTTGCGGCCCTGCACACAATCCATCGTGAGCACGCTGCGCGTGCTGTAATCCAGCACGGGCTGCGGCACGGTGATGAGGCTGAATTCCTGCAGGTTTTTCCCGACGGTGACCAGGTTTTGCGCCTCGTTTTCGTAGTTGAGCTCCTGCTGGATCGTGAGGCGAAACTCCTCGAGGACGGTCTGGAAACGATAACGGCTGCCGGCGGAGGTATGCTCGTCGAGGAAGCCGGCGATTTCCGCGAGCACCTCGAAATCCTCGGCGATCTGGGCGCGGATGCCGGGGCGCTGGACTTTCACGACCACCTCGCGCCCGTCGCGTAACGCGGCCGCGTGCACCTGCCCGAGGGAGGCGGCGGCGAGGGGAGCGGGATCGAAGCGGGAAAAGGCCTTCGAGATGCGCACGCCGAGTTCGTTCATCACGATCTTCTCCACCTCTTCATACGGGAAGGGCGTGACCTTGTCCTGAAGCCGGGTCAGCGCCTCCTGGTAAGCATGGGGAAGCAAGTCGGGCCGGCCCGCGAGCACCTGGCCGATCTTGATGTAGGTCGGTCCCATCGCTTCGAGATCGTCGGCGAGTTGATCGGGGGTCGCATTGCCGATTTTTTTGCCCTCTTTTTCGGGGTCATAAGGCTCATCCATCCCCATGTTTTTCACCAAGTCGGACCGGCCGTATTTCCAAAGAAGGAAGGCGATCTCTTTGTAGCGTTTCAGGTGGTTGACGGAGAGCTTCATGTTGTTTGCCGGTGGACCCTTGCCCAATGAAAATGACTGACCGCTTTTACCTCGGGCGGTTCACGGGAATTCCCCGGGAGCGGAGCCGGAACCAAGTGCCGGAACCAATGCAGGTCCGCGTTGACTGTGGGAAACGGGTCGGACCCAATGCACGGCCCGACCCCGGTTCTCCATCATGTTCACCGCCGCCAAAGATGCGCTCTCCAGTCAGGCCGCCCGCCAGTATGTCAACGGGCTGATCAAACGCTACGGCGAGGTCGTTGATCTGAAGATCAATTCAAAGGCGAAGTCCGTCGACATCGTGTGTGCCCTGAAGGGTGAGCACGAGCCGGTGTCCGTGCGCGTGGAGAGTTACCGGATTGAAAGCGAAGGGCCGCGGCGCTTCGTGCATATCGGGACGTGCACAGCTTCGCGCCCGTGGTTGCAAGCGCTGCTCGAGGATCATGCGCGCGGGCGCCGCCTTGAGTTGCCTTCATGGGCGGCGGCGGCGTTGTAGCGCGTCTGGCGTCTGTATCGCGATGGCGGCCGGGACGCTTGGTCGCGTGAAACACGCCATCGCTGGCGTCAACCCCAAGGGCCTTTGCTGCCTTGCGGCGTGCCTTTGTGGGTCTCCGGTTCCTCCGCGAGCGCGGTGTGCTTGAATTGGGGATTCTCGACCGCGAGGTCGTCGCGCGGCTCATAACCGACGAGGGCGCGGGCGTCCGAAAGATCAAGACGCTTGAAGCGATTGTTGCTCAGGCCATGGAAAATCGCGAACTGGAGCGTCTCGTCGTCCACGCAACGAACGATCAATTGATGGAGGTCCCGTCGGGAGACGAACGCGTCGAGCAACCCGGCGTTGTGCGATTCGGCGGCCTTGGACAACGGTTGGAACGCGCCGATGCGCAACGCGATCACGGACATGCCTTCCTGTTCCGCGAAATAGCGGCCCAGCGCTTCGCCGAAGCACTTGGAGACGCCGTAGAGATCGCCCGGGTTCACCGGCTCGCTGGTTTTGACCTGCACATCGGGCGGATAACCCGAGACCGCATGAATCGAGGAGGCATAGACCACGCGTTTCACGCCGGCCATTCTGGCGGCGGACATGACATTGTAGGTTCCGACGATGTTGGACTGAAGGAGGCTGTTCCACCCGGCGTTGGGACTGGGGTCTGCGGCGAGATGGATGACCGTGTCCATGCCCTGGCAGACCTCGATCAGACGCGAACGATCGCTGAGGTTGGCCTCAACGACTTCACCCCATTTGGACAGTAGTTTTCCATCTGTGTGTCCCGGGCGCACCATGAGACGCCGCACGTGATGGGCCGGTGCATGCTCGGCGTAATAGGATCCGATATGGCCGCTTGCCCCGGTCACGAGCACGCGATGCAGGCTCGTGACTTTCAATTTGGTGAGGGTCTCGCTGGGCGTGAAAGAAAGCGGCATGCCCGCATGTAATCACATCCGGGGAGCGGGTGCCATCGGGTTGCCGCCCCGTGCCGGCACGGGAAAAGTTACGAAACAATTCAGCGCGAGCCGCGGCCGCGGCTCAGATGCCGGCGGTCGCGCGGCTTGCAGCCAGCGCGAGCGTGATTTGGAAGCGAGTGCCGCCGCTCTTGGGCGAATCGGCGAGGCTGATTTTTCCGTTCATGCGTTCGACTGCGCGATGGACGATCGAAAGCCCGATGCCCGTCCCCGGATATTGGTGATTGAAGCGCTCGAATAATCCGAAGATCCGGTCCCGCGCCTCGGGGGGGATGCCGATCCCATTGTCGGTGACGTAGACCGTAACGGTGCGGGTGGTCTCTCTTTCGGTGGAGATCTCGACACGCGGCCGGACGCCCGGTGCGACAAACTTGATTCCGTTGCCGATGAGATTCTGGAAGACGACCTGCAGCATCGTCGGGTCTCCCATCACGACCGGCAGCGGAGCGGTGCTCACGACCTCGGCGTTGCGGCTGCCGATTTCCGGATTCATGAGCGCGAGTGTCGTGCGCAAAATCTCGTCGAGGGACACGGGTTGGAGATTCACCTTCTGGCGGCCGATGGTGGCGTATTTCAGCAGGTCGGAAATCAGGTCATCCATCTTTGCGACCGAGGTCTGGATCTTTTCCAGGTGCTCCGTTGCCGCGGTTGAGAGTTCATTCGTGTGATCCTCGCGCAGGATCTGGCTGAAGCCGGAGATGCCTCGCAAAGGTGCGCGAAGATCGTGCGCGACGGTGTAGTTAAAGCGCTCCAGCTCCTGGTTGAGCTGTTCGATCTCGAGGCGGCGCTCTTCGCTCTGGCGCGCGGCGGCGACCAGTCTGAAGACCTTGGGCACGAGTGGAAACAAGGCGATCGCGGTGGCGACGGAGGCGGCGGCGGTCACCACTTTGACGTAACCGGAAAGCCAGTAAACGGGCTCCCAGATCACCCACACCTCCATGAAATGGGTAAACCCGCACGAGACGATGAAGACGCCGAAGGCGAGAAACACCCAATGGAAGGGGATGCCTTTGCTGGCCTTGTAAACGAGGTAGGCGAGGGTCAGCGAAATGGAAACGTAGGCTGCGCCGATCAGCAGGTCGGACACGACGTGGAGCCACACCAGCTTCGGGTCGCGCAGGTAGCAGAACTCGTGGGGCATTCCGATGCGTGAAAAAACGGAGATGCCAAGTGCCTCAAAAAGGAGCACACCCAAGATGACCGCACCCAAAATGGCGACGCTCCAGCGAAACAATGGTTGCGTGAACCAGCGTGGAGGGGCGGACAAAGACGGGTTGGGGGAGATCACGCGAGATTGAATGCGGGGGTGGTGTTGAACCCCGCCCACCAATCATGCAGAGCCTTGACCATACATTCAAGCCGGTCCGGAGCGGTGGGTTTCACCACGTAGGAATTGGCGCCGAGCGAATAGGCGCGATTGATATCCTGAGGGAGCGCCGAGGACGAAAAAACGACCACCGGCAGTCGATAGCCCTCGGGCGTTGTCTGGCGCCAGCGCAGGACTGCAAAACCGTCTTTTTGCGGCATCTTCAAATCGAGAAGAATGACTTTGGGTGACGGGTGTTGCACGCGATCACCATAGGCGCCGCGTCCCTCGACGTAGTCGATCAATTCGTCTCCATTCGCGACGCGGACCATCTGAAAGTCGGAGCCGGTGCGACGGAGCGCGCGCTCAAGGAGCAGTGCGTCAATCGCGTCGTCTTCGGCCACCAGCAGGATGGTTTTCGGCATTTCCGGATCGAATCTTCGAGGTTCCGCCGAGGCAAGAGCTTCGGGATGATTTGATCTAGGAGAAAGTGCTATCCGGCGCACCGGCTTCCGCCCGGTGGTCTGGCTTGTTCCCTGTGGGCAGGGCGGCCAAATGGCCTGGGGATCCATGGTAATCTCCCCGTATGGCTGCATCCGGTGCCGGTATTTTCCGCGGACGCCCGCGGAACTGGCGGCGCTTCTTCGGAAACCAACACCGAGCCATGAATACATTTATTAAACCCAGTCGTGTTGTCGCGGCCTGTGCCGTGTTGGTGTTATCGTGCCCACTTTTTGCCGAAGGAAACAATCCGCCCCAGCCGCAGCCTCCTGGCTATAACGAGCCGGGGCCGGGCGTAACCACCAAGGAAAGCATGGTTTCGCGTGGCGACCGGAAGTTTCTGGAGAAGGCCGCCGAGTCCGGCTTGAAGGAAGTGACGGTGTCCCAGGCGGTGCTGGCCAATCTCTCCACTCCGGAGGCACGCGAGTTCGCCCAGATGATGGTCAAGGATCACACGGCCGCCAACGAGGAGTTGAAGATGCTCGCGATGCGCAAATCCGTTCCGCTGCCACCCGAAGACAAAAAGATGGATCTGACCAAAAAATGGAGCGAGAAACCGGGCAATCGGAACCTCGACGAAGATTACCTCAAGGAAATGGTTTCGGACCACAAGGACGCCGTGGAACTCTTCGAGAAAGGCACGAAAGCCGACGACCCGGACATCGCGGCGTTTGCCCGAAAGACACTGCCCACGCTCAAGCACCACCTCGAGCTGGCGCAGGGTAAAAAGCACGCGCATTAAAAACCGCGCGGTGCCCCTGGCTTTGAATGAACGTTCGTAGTGTTCGCGGCCCTGGGCGTGAGCCCGGGGTCCGATCCACGGTGCGGGGCTCGCCGTCATGAAACACTCCAATCCCGATCATCATGTCGAAAGAACCCTCTTCCGAGAAACAGCGACCCGCCCAGACACAACCCCGCCAGCCCGGGATTGAATCTGAAATGGATCCACTTCCGCGTTCCGAGGATTTAACCGCGCGCAGCGCGGCGAAACTCACGGGGAAAGTCGCCCTGATCACGGGCGGGGACAGTGGCATTGGGCGCGCCGTGGCGATCGCGTTCGCCCGCGAAGGTGCGGACGTGGTGATCGCTTATCTGGACGAACAAAACGACGCCGAGGACACGGCGAAACGCGTGCGTGAAATGGGCGGCCGTGCTTTTCTCATCCGCGGCGACATCGGCCGCGGGGAAACCTGCCGGGAAATCGTCGAGCAAACGATCAGGCAGGCCGGACGCCTCGACATCCTGGTCAACAACGCCGCCGAGCAGCATCCCCGTGAGGATATCACGGAGATCAGCGAGGCGCAGTTGGAGCGCACCTTTCGCACGAATATTTTCGCGCAGTTTTATCTGACCAAGGCCGCGCTGCCTCACCTGAAAAAAGGTTCGGCAATCATCAACACCACCTCGGTCACGGCCTATGCCGGCAACCCGCAGCTGATCGACTATGCGAGCACCAAGGGGGCGATCGTCGCTTTCACGCGTTCGCTCGCGCTCTCGCTGGCCAAGCGCGGCATTCGCGTGAATGCGGTCGCGCCCGGACCGATCTGGACTCCGCTCATTCCCGCAACCTTTCCTGGCGAAAAGGTGGAGACGTTCGGGGCGGACACTCCGCTGGGCCGCGCCGGCCAGCCGGACGAAGTGGCGCCGTGTTATGTGTTTCTTGCCTCAAACGACAGTGCCTACATGACGGGGCAGGTGCTGCACCCGAACGGCGGACGGATCGTGAACGGGTGAGCTTCCGCCAGCAGGACGCTACACGCCGGGCCGTCCCTACCTTCCCAGTTCGTTGGATACGATCGTTTCCAGGCTTACTTTTCCGGCTGCGGCAGGCGGCTGCCGGCGATCCATGCGCCGATTGCCAGTAGTGCGGCGCCCAGGAACACGGCCTTGGCACCGAGGGTCCAGAAGATGACGCCGGCGGTGATGGGGGTGATCGCGCGGGAGAGCGAACCGAGCGAACGGAAAATGCCGAGCACGCGACCCTGTTCGTCGGCGCCGGCGTAGAGCGAGATGAGCCCGGTTGTCGACGGGTTGACGAGCCCGGAGCCGAGCGCGAGCAGGCCGACACCGACGTAGAGCCAGATCGGGGCGGGTGCAAAGCCGATGAGAAGCAGGCCAAGCGCAGACAAGATCAGCCCGCCGCCGAGCACGCGGGTCTCGGAAACGGTTTTGAGGAGCTTTCGAACAATGAGGCCTTGGGTGACGATGGAGCACACGCCGAGAAAGCCCATGAGCATCCCGTTTTGCCACGCGGTGTAGCCGAAGCGTTCCGCACTGAGGAAGACGAGGGAGGCTTCCATTGCCACGAAGGCGATCGAGTAGACGAAGGCCACGAGGTTGACGCCGCGGATGCGCGAATCGTTCAGCGTGAGGATGGCACGGAGCGGATTGCGCAGGCGGGTCTCACCGGGGACGCCGCGGGCGGAAGGAGGGCGGGTTTCGCTGAAGCGACGGTGAATCCACACGAGGTTGATCACGCTCATGAGCAGCGAAAACAGCGCGGGGATTGAAAACGGATTGATGCCCCAGGAGGTGAGGTGGGGGAAGCGATCGAGCAGGTTGATTTGTGCGGTGAAGGCACCGATCATCGGGCCGGTGACCAGGCCGAGGCCAAAGGCGGCGCCGACGACACCCATTGCCTTGGATCGTTCGGCGCGGGTGGTCACGTCGGCGACGGCGGCGGTGGCGACGGAAAGATTGCCTCCAAACGCGCCGGCGATGAGGCGGGCGAGCAGGAAAAGCCAGAAAGAGCCGCTGACCACCCACAGCAGATAGCTGAACGCGGTGCCCGCCACGGTGAGAATGAGAATGGGACGGCGCCCGCGTTTGTCGGAAAGGGCTCCCCAGAACGGAGCGAAAATAAATTGGAGGATCGAAAAGAGGGAGCTGATGATCCCGCCGAAGAGCACTTCGGGCAGGTGGGATTCATTGCCGAGGGACCGGGCAAGGGAGTTGATGTGCCCGAGCAGCGCGCCGAGCAGACCGCCGTGGCCGTCGACCTCCAGGTAGTGTTTCAGGAGGTCGGGCCCGAGTGGAAAGATGATGGAGAAGCCAACCAGGTCGATGTAGAGCGTGAGGAAGATCACGCCCAGGGACAGGGAGCGCTTGGGCGATGTGGACGCGGGGATGGACACGAAGCGGAGAGGCAAACGATTCAGGCGGGCCGAGCCAAGGCGGGAATGGTGAATCGGTCGAAAGCAGCAGGATGGAGGATCCTTGGCGGAGTAGGGCCGCTTGCGGCGTGCTTCGTAGGCCAGCGGGATCCGGGTTCACGGAAGGCACGTCGCGAGCGACGGCCCTACGGCCGGATCAGAACCCCACTGCGGGGATCAGCCCAGCATTTTGGCGATTTGAGTGCGCAGGGCCTGCAGGGAGAAGGGCTTTTGCAGAAAGCTGACGTGGTCGTCGGTTGCGAGTTCGGGGACGGCGCTTTGGTTGTAGCCGCTGGTGAGGATGACAGGGAGTTGCGGGGCGAGGCTGCGAAGCGAGCGCAGGGTTTCTTCGCCGCTCATGCGAGGCATGGTGAGGTCGAGCAGCACGAGGGAGATGCCGGCCTGGTGTTTTTTGAACAGCTCGATGCCCTCAATTCCATCGGCGGCGATAAACGTCTTGAGTCCAAAGGAACGAAACATCTGCTCGGCCACTGCGCGCACGCCTTCCTCGTCGTCGATGAGCAACACGGTGCCGGCAAGGGGATGCGGGCGGGTTTCGAGAGGAGGGCGGGACTCGCGCTCGCTCCGCGGGGCCGAGGTGGCGGGCAGGAGCAGGGTGAACGTGGATCCGGCGCCGGCGGTGCTGGTGACCAGAAGGCTGCCTTGGTGGCCTCGCACAATGCCAAGGACGGCGGCCAGGCCGAGGCCGCGTCCGGCGAACTTGGTTGTGAAAAAAGGATCGAAGATTTTGGCGAGCGTTTCCGCGCTCATGCCATCCCCGGTGTCACGAACGCGGAGGCAGGCAAAGTCGCCCTGGCCGGGGGGCGGAGGGAGCACGGCATGGGCGAGTTGCGGGTCGTTGCGACGAAGTGCGCAGGTTTCCACCGTGATGACGCCGTCGTGGTCGCCGATCGCATCGGAGGCGTTGACGACGAGGTTCATGATGATCTGTCGAATCTGGGTGGCGTCGACCTCGACCTCGGGCACGCCGGAGCGAAACTCGCAATGGAGGCTGGCTCGTTTGCTGATGGAATGTTCGAGAAGCGGCATGGTGTCGCGCACGAGTTTTTCCAGGCTGGTGCGTTGAACGAGGAACCGCCCCTTTCCGGCGTAGGCGAGCATTTGCTGGCAGAGTTCGCCCGCGCGTTGGGCGCCGGTTTCGATTTGTTCGAGGTGGGGCTGCAGCGGGGACTGTCGGGGAAGGTCGAGGCGGACGATGCTCGCGTGGCCGACAATGGTGGTGAGCAGGTTGTTGAAATCGTGGGCGATGCCTCCGGCGAGGACCCCGAGGCTTTCGAGTTTTTGCGATTCGAGGAGCTTGCGGTCGAACGCGGCTTTGTCCGCCTCGGCCTGCTTGGGGCCGGTGATGTCGATCGCTAGGCCCTCGATGAAGAGCAGGGTGCCTTCGTTGGAATAGATACCCTGGCCGCGATCGAGCACCCATTTGACGCGGCCTTGTTTGTCGCGGAGGCGGTATTCGCTCTCGTAAGGTTCCCGGCTGCCGAGCGCGGCGCCGACGAGGGCCGCATGCCGGGTGCGGTCGTCGGGCAGGATCAAGTCGTCATAACAGGCTTTGCCCGAGGTCAGTTCGTGCGGGGTGAATCCAATGATCTCAACCGAACCGCGGCTGATGAACACGGCGGTGGGCGGGGTGTGGTTGACGTAGCGGTAAGCCATGCCCGGCATCTGGCCGAGAAGACTGTCGAGCTGGCGGCGGCTTTCGCGCAGCTCGGCCTCCACGGACTGCCGTTTGCCGATATCCGCTTCGAGGAGACCCTGGGTATGTCGCAGCTCGGCGGTGCGTTCGTTGACTTGTTGCTCGATCAATTCGGACCGGCGGCGCACGGTGAGGAAATAGGCGCCCAGCACCAATGTGAAGACGAGGCCGCCGCCGAAGATCAGGCCGGGAGTGGCGCTGATTTGCGCCCGGGCCCACCCGCTGGCCGGAGCGTAGTGACATTTCCAAATGCGGCCTCCCATGGTCAGTTCGTTGACCCGTATGTCACCGGGGGGAAGGTCCGCGATGCTTTGCAACGGCCGGGGGGCGGTTGCGTGGATCGAGCGCCGGCTGTAAAGGAATGGGTCGGTTGCGGCGGGCGGCGTGGCGTCCAGGATCAGCGTGTCGAGCGCATCGACGGTATATTTGACCCAGGACTGGTTCAGCATGTCGTCGATTTTGAATACAATCTGGACGTAGCCGGTCAGGTGGTCCGCGCCTTGGACGGTGTGAAACACCGGGCAGGCCATGATCACGCCAAAACGACCGGCTCCGGGCTCTTCCTGCACGAGGTGGATCTTGCGGGTCATCACCAGGCTGCGGGTTTTCAGGCTGCGTTTGAGATCTCCCTGGGACGGGCCGACATTGAGGTCGAATCCCAAGGCGGGTTCGTTGCCGGCCAGCGGTTCGGTATAGAGGATGGGATGGTAGACCGGGCGTTCGGCGGCGCGCACGAGTTGTCCGTCGGGGCTCCGTTCGGTGAAGGTGTAGAACGGGGCGATCTCGCGACGGGCCCAGGTTTCAATTTCATCACGACGGGAGTGCGGGATGACGGGAACCCACTGGAGGGCCTGGATGCCCGGGTGACGGGTGCGGATGTCCCTGGCGGTGGCGGAAAACTCCGCCGTGGTGACGTCGTCCGAGCTGGCGAAGAGATTACGGAGGTTGTAAAGGCACTCCTCGTAGCCGCGGATGTTTTCGCTGATGAGGGCGTGCCGGACGGTGGCCCGGCGGAAAAATTCCTCCCGGATACGACTCTGCTCGGCGGAATGAGCAAAGCGATGCAAGGCCAGCGATGCGGCGAGGCCGGCGACAAGGATGATCACGAAGCCCAGCTGACGGCGCAGGAGATGCTTCCTGGAGGTGGCGTGGGGTTTCATGAAAACACAACCGGCAATGTAGTAGGATGTTGCGAGTTCAGGTGTTCTTCGCGAGATGTTTTTGCATTAAAACAACAACCCCGCCCTTGATGGGGCGGGGTTGGGGGGCGGACGATGAGCATAGCGCTCAGGGCCCGGGGCGGCGACGCCGGGGGTTAGAGCTTGTAGGGAAGCGGATACTTGGCGGTCAGCGCGGCGACGCCTTGCTTGGCGGAGGCGATGGCAGCGGCTTCACCGTCGGTGCCGATCGCTTTGAGAACGGTGTCCACGGCGGCGGCGATTGCGTCCATGTCAGCTTCAACGAAACCACGCGAGGTGATCGACGGCGTGCCGATGCGGATGCCGGACGCCTGGAAGGGCGAGCGGGTCTCGAAGGGCACGGTGTTTTTGTTGAGCGTGATATGAGCGAGGTCGAGAGTCTCCTGGGCTTTCTTGGCGGTGAGTTCGGGGAGGTTGTGGCGGAGGTCGACGAGAAAGAGGTGGTTGTCGGTGCCGCCGGAAACGAGCTTGTAGCCGCGTGAGACGAAGGCGGAGGCGAGGGCCCGGGAGTTTTTGACGATCTGCTGCGCGTAGATCTTGAAGTCGGGCTTGAGGGCTTCGCCGAAGCACACGGCCTTGGCGGCGATCACATGCATGAGCGGGCCGCCCTGGTTGCCGGGGAACACGGCGGAGTCGAGGGCCTTGGCGTGGGCGGCCTTGGCGAGAATCAGGCCGCCGCGGGGGCCGCGCAGGGTTTTGTGGGTGGTCGTGGTGACGAAGTCGGCGTGCGGGAAGGGGGAGGGATGAACGCCTGCGGCGACCAGGCCGGCGATGTGGGCGATGTCGGCGAAGAGGAGGGCGCCGACCGAGCGGGCGATCTCACCCATGCGGGCGAAGTCAATGATGCGCGAGTAGGCGGAGGCGCCCACGGTGATCATCTTGGGTTTTTCGCGTTCCGCGATGGCGGCGAGTTCGTCGTAGTCGATCAGGCCGGTGTCCTCGCGAACGCCGTATTGAACGAAGTTATACAGTTTGCCGGAGAAATTGGCGGGATTGCCGTGGGTGAGGTGGCCGCCATGGCTGAGGTTCATGCCGAGGAGCTTGTCGCCCGGCTGGAGGACGGAGGCGTAGACGGCGGCGTTGGCTTGCGAGCCGGAGTGCGGCTGGACGTTGGCGTAGTCGGCGCCAAAGAGGGCCTTGGCGCGGTCGATGGCGAGTTGCTCGACCTTGTCGACGAATTCGCAGCCACCATACCAGCGTTTGGCGGGATAGCCCTCGGCGTATTTATTGGTGAGCACGCTGCCTTGGGCTTCCATCACGGCCGGGTAGGTGAAGTTTTCGGAAGCAATGAGCTCGATGTGGCTGCCCTGGCGGCCGAACTCGGCGGAGATGGCCGAGTAAATTTCAGGATCGAGGGTTTTGAGCGGCGTGGCGTTGAGCGACATGGGTGAAAAGAGTAAGCGGTGATTCCGAACGGCAAACGGCGCGGGCACAAATCGAAAAGCGGATGAAGCGCGGCATGGCACCCGCGGAAGTTTGTCACTTATTAAGTGACAAGCAGGTCGGCTCGGAGTGGCCGGGAAGTGGCCGGGCGGAGCGGAGCGGGATAGTCCGGGAGGACGGGCACGGGCGGGTTGCCGGTGCGGTTATTTTTTTGCGGCGAGATCCTTGAAGAATTCCATCAGGGCGGGAATGGCTTCGACCATTTCGTCGCGGCAGGCTTCGTATTCCGCCAATGAACCGCCGTAGGGGTCGCAGATTTCTTTCTCCGCCGCCCGGGGGAGAAATTCACGGAAGAGATAGATATGGCGCGGAACCGGATCGAAGTTGAATTGGATCATCGCGCGGTGGCTCTCGGTCATGCACAGGATGGCGATCGCGTCGTCGATCATCTGCCGGGTGAGCGGACGACTGGTGTGGTCCTTGATGTCGATGCCGACCTTTTTAAGGGCGGTGACGGAGTTGTCAGAGACACGATCACCGGGGCGTGCAGCGACGCCGGCGGAGGTGATTTTCCACGACTTCAATGGCTCGGGTTGAGCGCGGAGTGCGTGGCGTAACAAGGCCTCGGCCATCGGGCTGCGACAAATGTTAGCGGTGCAAACGGTGACGATGGTTCCGGGCTTGGCCATGCGAACGATTGGGTTGAAGGGATAGCGTTTGGCTGGAAATGCAATCCCCTGCGGGGACGCGACGGGCAAACTATTTGTCACCTATTAAGTGACAAATAGGTCGGGCTGCATGGCGGTGAGGGGCTCAATTTTTTTTCAAGACGACCAGACCGCGGTAGATGTGGACGGCGCGTTGGAGGACGGCGTCAACCACGACGGGCTCGGCCGGCCGGGAGGGAGTGGTGATGGAGGTGGTCACTTCCAAGGAATCGGTGGGTTCGGGCCCGGCGGTGTGTTCGCGCATCAGGGTCGTTTCGTCGTAACGGGGTTTGTCGGCGTTCTCGACGATGAGTTTTTCGGGTGCCGCACCGGCGGCGAGGACCTCGGAGGCGCGGCGATCGGCCTCGGCGGACGTGGTCACGGTGATGTCGGTTTTAAAATCGGGTGCGGCGCGTCCGATGGTCAGGCAGCGGGGCAGGGTGGCAAGTTGACGGCGCACGCCCGGCGGTGTCTCCGGTGAGACCAGCACGAGAACGATGCGACGAACGTTGGAGTCGCCGGGCTGAAGGGCGGCGAGCAAGGGTGCGGCGGAGGCCTCGTTGGTGATGGTGACCGAGCGCAGGTCGAGAATGGCGGAGCCGGTTTGGGGCGTGATGTCCGCGCCCGGGCGCAAGTAGGCGAGTCCGGGCGCCAGGTCGGCGGCGGGGAGCAGGCTCGCGGTGAGTGCGAGGGTGAGCGCTATGATGAGGCCGGGGAGGCGCGAGCAGGGGTGACGATCCCTGAGCTCACGCTCAGGGCCACGGGTGAAAGCAAAGATCATCGGCGGTTGAGTTGCTTGGCGCCGATGTCGCGGCGATAGACCTTGCTGGTGCATTCGATCCGGTCGCAGGCGGCGTAGGCGGAGTCGGCGGCGGCACGCAAGGTGGGCCCGATCGCAGTCACGCCAAGAACCCGACCTCCCGCAGTGACGACTTCGCCGGAGGCGTTGCGAGCGGTGCCGGCGTGGATGATCTGGACATTGCCAGGCAGGGTGGCGGGAAAACGAATGACGTCACCCTTGGGATAGGCATCGGGGTAACCCTTGGCGGCGATGACCACGCAGATTGCGTGTTCGGGTTTGATCGCGAAACGCACTCCGGCGAGCGTGCCCTGGGAGGCGGCGAAGAGGAGGGCGAGCACATCGGTGTCGAGGCGGGGAACGACCACCTGGGTCTCGGGGTCGCCGAAGCGGGTGTTGTATTCGAGGACGCTCGGGCCGTCGGGAGTGAGCATGATGCCGATGAAGAGCGTGCCGCGGAAATCGATGCCCTCGGCTGCAATGGCGTCGACGGAGGGTTTCACGATTTCAAGTTCGATGCGGGAGAGCAGCTCCGGCGTGACGACATCGGCGGGCGAGTAGGTGCCCATGCCGCCGGTGTTGGGGCCCGTATCGCCATCTCCGATACGTTTGTGATCCTGCGAGGTGGGCAGGATGATGTAGTCGCGTCCGGAGGTGACGACGAGAATGGAGGTCTCTTCGCCGTAGAGGCAGTCTTCGATCAGGATACGGCTGCCGCTGGAGCCGAATTTGTTGCCCTCAAGCATGTCACGGACGGCGGCTTCGGCCTCGGGGAGGGTCTGGGCGACGATCACGCCTTTGCCGGCGGCGAGTCCGTCGGCCTTGATGACGATGGGAATCGGCCGGGTGCGGAGGTAGGCGAGGGCGGGGGCGACCTCGTGGAAGAAGCCGGCGGGCGCGGTCGGGATGTTGTATTTGAGGAGGATTTCCTTGGTGAACACCTTGGACGCCTCAAGGCGGGCGCCGTCGGCCTTGGGGCCGTAGGCGGGGACGCCGATCCTGGCGAGTGCGTCGACGAGGCCGAGGGAGAGGGGGACTTCCGGGCCGACGATGACGAAATCGATTTTCTCCCGTTGCACGAGGGCGACCAGACCGGGGATGTCGTCAACGGCCACCGGAAAGGCCGGAACCTCGGCGGCGATGCCGGCGTTACCGGGGGCGGCGATCACACGGGGCTTCGCGGGGGAGGCGAGGACCGCTTTGACGAGGGTGTGCTCGCGGCCGCCGGCGCCGACGATGAGGACGTTCTTGGGAAGTTGGAAGGGAGCGGGGGACGCGGAAGACACGGCGAAGAAAGAGAACGAGGAAGCGGGCGAGAACGAGAACGATTTTTTGAAGCGGATCAGAGCACTTGAAGTGTTTTGCGGTAGAAGGAAATGACCTCCTCGGGGTCGTCCGTGAAGAGAATGTAGTCGAGCATCCAGGCAGGGGTGCGTTTGCTGCGGACCATTTCACGGAGCTGTTTGCGGAGGTCGGTCCAGTATTTGGAGTTGAAGAAGACGTAAGGCACGCGCGGGCGGATGCCGAGCTTGAGGTTGCACAGCTCGATGCCGACTTCCTCGAGGGTGCCGACGCCGCCGACGTTGAAGACGCAAAAATCGGCCACTTCGAACCATTTTTGGCGATAGTGGCGGGCGGTTTCCTGAAACGTGTTGAAAAAATCCACGCCGAGTTCGGGCGGCTGGGCCTCGAGTTCCAGGAAGCAGGCGCCGGTGAGGGCGCCCTTGGCCCGGGCTTGATCGGTTGCAAGGCGCATGACACCGCCGCCGCCGCCGGTGAGCACGCCGACGTTGGGACCGATGAATCCGGTGAGCTTGTCGATCAGACCGGAGATACGGTCGGTGTCCGCTTTTTCCAAGCCGACGGCGGAGCCGTAGAACGCGAGGATGGTGCACTCCTGGAAAACCCGGCCAAGTTCCTCGCGGACGAAAAAGCCATGAGTTTTCTTATAGGTGTGGCGGTAGAGGTCACCCATCGCGGTGTTGAACCAGTAGACATCGATGCCGAGGTCATTATAGCCCTCGAGGCGTCCGTGGGCGTTGTTGGAGAGGAAAAAGCCGTGGGTGCGGGAGGGCTGGCGGAAGATGATGCGGCGCAGCTTGAGTTCCGGGAGGCGGGTGAACAGTTCGGTGTGCTCGAGGAGATTCGGGAAGTAATCGACCAGCAGGGTATCGGCGTCGGCCGGAGCGGCGGCGAGGGACTCGACCAGGGTGCGGTAACCGCAGTTTTCGAGGTTGGTTATTTTCGGCACGGGACGTCCCGAGGTGTGGAGGAAGAGGCTGAAATTCTCCATCAATGCGCTTTGTCCGCGGACGATGATGCGGGTGCGGGGGCGGGCGCTGGCGTCGGTTTTCGGGGGGTGCGCGTCGAAGCAGGCGAAGAGGTCGGTGGCGGTGGTGAGCAGACGGGTGCGGCGGCGGCGCAGGGATTTGAACTCGGGATCGTCGGGGTTGCTGCCGGCGATGGCGGAGGGCGGGGCGCGGAAAATCTCCACCGAAACCATCGGGTTCACCACGGGCTGGGTGCCGGTGTTGTAGATCTCGAGCATGATGTTCGTGCCGAAGGTCTTCACCGGATCGAGGAGGACGGCGCTGGTATGGATGCCGAAGTTGCCCTCGCCCCGGTTGAGCAAGACGTAGTGCTCCTTCAAATACATCGAGCAACTGGTGAGCACGCCGGAGAGCGGGGAGATCGTGAGCAGGTCGGTGTCCTGGCGCACCTGGACCTTGTCGAGGTAGGCGCGTCCGGCCCCGCCGCTGACGAGGCGCTCGAAGTCGGGGCGCTTCAGCCGGGGGCTGAGCGTGTAGCGGACGTGGTGCGGGGTGAGAAACACACGTCCCAGGCGATCGATGCTGATGGTGTTGGGCAGCTTGAGGCGGTTGGTCTGGATGGCCTCCCAGATCTCGGCGGTGGAGAGCTTGGCTTTTTCGGGGGCGTAGAAGAGGCGGCCGACGGGTGTGCCGGGGCGAAGCAGTTTTTTCCAATAGCCGGCGTTGGGGAAGCTGTCGTCAAAAACGAAGGCCTCGGCCGTCATGACGAGGCGGCCGGATTCGAGCGAGGCCGGTTCCTTGGTGATCATTTCGATGCCGATGCGGGCGAGGGTGCTGCGCTCGGTGAAATGAAGCAGGGGGAGACGTTCTTTGAAGAACTCCAGTTCCGCCGCGTTGCGGGGCCAGAAGGCGAGGGTCAGGCTGACCGTGCGGGCGTCTTTATTTTTGATCGTGAGAATCTGGCCGTCCTGGCTCGTCCAAAATTGGTCGGAGTGCATGAGAGGTGGTTGGGATTCATGAAGGCGGGGCATGCAGTCTTACACAAGTAACGAGTAAGAGGTTGCCAAAGAACGACGGCGCGGGCAGGAAACTTGTTCTTTTCACGGCACAAAACCCTTTGCGCCGTTTCTAGTTCACACTCCAACCCATGAAACTCACCTCTACGTTCAAGGCTGCTCTGCTTGCAATCGGCACGGTCGCCTCATTGTCCGCCCAGGAAACCCCCAAGGCGGTCGAAACCGCTCCTGCCGCCGCCGAAGCCCCCAAGTTCACCGAGACCCAGTTGCTCGAAACCTTCGGCTGGTTCGTCGGCCGTCGCATGGGTCTGAGCGAGCTCGGCTTCACCGCCGACCAAACCGCATCGATCATTAAAGGCATTCAATCCTCCGCCCGTGGCGCCGAGGCCCCTTACAAGATCGAGGACATCGGGCCGGAGCTCGACAAGTTCATGCAGGCCAAGCAGGCCGAATACACCGCCAAGCAGCGCACGAAGAGCGACGCCGCCAGCGCCAAGTTTTTCGCCGACCTGAAGGATAAAAAAGGCGTTGTCGCCCTCCCGAGCGGCTTGAATTACGAGATACTCAAGGAAGGCTCCGGCGACTATCCGAAGGCCACCGATGTCGTCAAAGTTCACTACACCGGCACGCTGGTCGATGGCACGGTGTTCGACAGTTCCGTGCAGCGTGGCGAGCCCGTCGAGTTTCCGCTCAATGGCGTGATCGCCGGCTGGACCGAAGGTGTGCAGAAGATCAACAAGGGCGGTAAGATCAAACTCTACGTCCCTTATCAGCTCGCCTATGGCGAAGAGGGTCGTCCTCCGACCATTCCTCCCGCCGCGACCCTGGTGTTTGAGGTCGAGCTGCTCGACTTCAAGGCTGCCGAGCCTGCGCCCGCGCCCGATGCCCCCGCTTCGGTTCAAGGCATGTAACCTGCCGCGAAACGCGACCGGTTGACGGTTCAACGGTCTTTAAAGCCCTCCACCCGCAAGGTGGAGGGCTTTTTATTGCCCGACGGGCACGCAGGATCGCCCGAACGAATCGGCTCGCTGACGCGCGTCCCCGCGGTTGGTTTGACCGGACTGTTTAAATGAACCTCGCCCTCGTCACCGAAACGTTCCCACCCGAGGTCAACGGGGTTGCCATGACGCTGAGCCGGCTGGTGGGCGGGATGCGGGCGAGGGGGCACGCCGTCGAAGTCGTGCGGCCGAGGCAAAAGACGGAGGTGACGAGGGGCATGACCGAGGCGGGCGTGCTGGATTACGTGGTGCCGGGTGTGCCGATCCCGTTTTACAGCGCGCTGCGCATGGGGCTCCCTGTCACGGGTCAGTTGAAAAAACGCTGGCGCGAGCGGAGGCCGGACGTGGTGCACGTCGCCACCGAAGGGCCGCTGGGATTGGCGGCCTTGCGAGCGGCGCATCTGCTGCGGCTGCCGGTCACGTCGAGTTTCCATACGAATTTTCATCAATACGGCGGCCATTACGGTCTCACGCTGGGACGCGACCTGGCGTTGCGTTATCTGCGGTGGTTTCACAACCGCACGAGGAGCACGATGGTGCCGGCGTCCGACCTGAAGGAACAACTCGCGAGCGACGGCTTCGAGCGCCTTGCGGTGCTCGCGCGCGGGGTGGATGCGGTGCTGTTTTCGCCGGGGAAGCGCAGCGAGGCGTTGCGCGCCTCGTGGGGCGCGGCGCCGGGGGACCCCGTGATGATCTATGTCGGCCGCATCGCGGCGGAGAAAAACCTGGCGCTGGCGGTGGAGGCGTTTCTTGAGTTTCAGCGGGCCGAGCCGCGGGCGAAGTTCGTGCTGGTGGGGGACGGTCCCGAGCGGGCGGCGCTGGCCCAGATGTATCCGGATTTCCACTATGCGGGGATGAGGCGGGGGGAGGAGCTGGCGGAGCACTATGCCTCGGCCGACCTGTTTGTGTTTGCGAGCACGACGGAGACCTTTGGCAACGTGGTGACCGAGGCTCTGGCGAGCGGACTGGTGGTGCTCGCCTACGACTACGCCGCGACGCGCGAGCATGTGCGCGATGGCGTCAACGGATTCGCGGCGGCGTTTGGCAGTCGCGAGGCGTTCATGGAAAACACGCGCAGGGCGCTGGCGCGCCGCGGTGACTGGCCGGCGATCCGGGCGGCGGCGCGACGGACCGCGGAAGGTATCACGTGGGAGGCGATTTTCGATGTTTTTGAGCGGGAATTACACGCGGCGGCGGGCCGCAGTTTGTAATATATTACAAACGGTTTCCTAGCATTTCGGACGGGCCGGGTGTAGCTTCTGCGCGTGGCCAAAAGGCCACTTGATAGCTGACAGGTTAGCTCGCTGACAGGTTGATTGATCAGGTTATGGTCAGTGCCGGTGACAGGTCAGTCCGATAGCAGGTCAGGTGTCAGTCCAGTGAAAGGTTAGGTAGCAGTCCAAAAGCTAAAAACTCAGTAAGACTCCGCCAAAACCAACGACGAAGATAAGCGCCTTAGCCGCGCTCGCGGGTGCGACCCGCACATTGATGAGCCTCCCCGGTCCTTCGAGGAGGCTCAACTGTTGTTACAAGCAGGGAACTCAGTTCGTAGGCTGTCCGCTTGCGGATGCCCGGAGCGCCTGCAAGCAGGCTGCCTGCAGGCTGAATAGGGCGGTGGCGACGGTTACCTCGCTTGCGCGGGGTAGCGGCGGAGGTCGAGCGTGTGGCGGCCTTCGGGCGGGAAATCGATTTTTGGGACGAGGCGCGGCTGGCCCAGGGTATGAGGCCACACCTCCCAGCGCTCCGAGAAACGTTCGATGGCGTCGGCAGGCGTCTCCGGACGCGCGGCGTAGGGCACGCTGCGCGGGTTCCACACGTGCCATCGGGCTGCGGCGACCACGGCGAAGGTGGACTTGTCGACCCACTCGATCAGAAGCGGGGCGTGCACCGGAATGTGCGGGTGCAGCGCGGGATTCAGGAAGAACGCACGGTAACGCACGCCGGCGGCGGCGGACGGCGTGCCATCAACGGGGCGGAATTCGCAAGGGAGTCCGTTGACCAGAAGGATGCCCTTTTCGAGGAGGGCGGTGTCGTTCACGCTCACCTCGATCCGGTCCATGCTGGCGTCGACGCAACGCGAGGTGCCGCCGCCGCCGTTGGGTTGTTCGCCGAGGAGAGGCCAGGCTTCGAGAGCCTGGCGGAACACGACCGCGTGGGTGGCGGGCTTCTTTTTGGACCTGGCAGGGGCGGGCGCGTTGAAGACGAATTCGCCGAGCTTGGGGAAGCGGAATTCCCAGAGGGGGCGCAGCCATTCGGTTTCAAACGGGATGCCGTGTTCGCGCAGATCGGCGCAGATGGCCGCAAGGTCCTGCCAGACGAAGGCGGGGAGGAAGAATTTATCGTGGAGTTCGCCGTTCCAGCGGATGAACGGAGGCTTGAACGGATCGGCGGCGAGGCGGGCGAAGATCGCGCGGATGAACAGCGCGACAACCGACATGGCGGGACGGTCCGGATGCGTTTCAAAGGCGCGCAACTCGACGAGGCCGGCGCGTCCGTTGCCGGCGAAAGGATTCCAGAGCTTGTCCACGCTGATCTCGGCGCGGTGGGTGTTGCCCGAGCGGTCCATCAAGAGATCGCGGAAGAGCAGGTCGAAGAGCGCGAAGTTTTGCGGGGAGCCGAATTGCTCGGCGCCCTGGCAGGCGATTTCCAATTCGTAGAGTGCCTCGAAGGTCGATTCGTCGATGCGGGGGGCTTGCGAGCTGGGGCCCATGTATTGGCCGGTGAACGCGTAGCTGAGCGCGGGATGATGTTGAAAATAGCGGATCGCCGACGGCAGGAGTGCGGGAAATGCGAAGAAGGGCGAGACGAGGCCGAGGGGGCCGCCGAAGACGAGGTGGGCGCCGCCGCCGGTGCCGGTTTCGCGACCGTTGAGCTGGAGCTTGCGGGCGGTGAGGCCGGTTTTCCCGGCGGCGGCATAAAGATGGGCGAGCTGGCGATCGTAGGCGGCCCAATCTTCACAGATGGCGAGGTTGACCTCGATCACGCCGGGATCGGAGGCGAAGCCGATGGTGGGCAGGCGGGGATCGAGCGGCGGGGCGTAGCCGGCGAGGACGGCATCCTTGAGTTTAAGCGAAACGAAAACGCCTTCCAACGCCGTGATGAGTTCGATGTAGGCTTCGAGCAGGAGCGGCGGGATGAAGAGCGTGACGGCGCCGTCCTTCACTTCGACGGTGAGGGCGCGGCGGAGGTTTTTTTCGCCGAGGCTGCCGAGGGGCAGTCGCAGGCCGATGAGGCTGTCGCCGGGAAAGAGAGCGGCGGAGTCCTGCCCGAGGGCGGACCTCCAGTCGTCGCTGATCCATGCGGAGCCGTCGTGGTCGAGCGGGAGGACGTAGCCGGCGTTGGCGTCAGGCGTGGCGGTGTCGTGGGTGGAAAGGATGCCGGCGGTGGAAACGGAGAGTTTTTTGGCGAGCGCGGTGATGACGGCGAGCGCATGCTTCACGGTGTGGCGGCCGGCTTTGGTGTCGCCGCGCAGGCGGGTGATGTCTTTCCAGAGCGGCTTTCCGTCCGCGCGCCACTGGACGAGCAACGCCCAGCGGGGGAGGGGTTCGCCCGGGTAGTGCTTGCCCGAGGTTTCAAGGATAAGGGCTCCCGGGTAGGTGGTTTCGATGAGCTGGCGCGCAAAGCGGCGGGCATAATCGAGCTTGGTGGGGCCAAGTGCGGCGGTGTTCCATTCGGGCCCCTGCGGATCGTGCGGGATGAAGGTGGGCTCGCCACCCATGGTGAACAGGACGCCGCTCTTGGTGAAGGACGCCTCGACGGCATCACCGCAGGCACGGATGGCGGACCAGGTGGCGGGTGCGTAGGGGCGGGAGGCGCTCATGTGCATTGCTCAACGAGGATGGTGTGGCCGAGTTTGGAGGGCACGGGATCGGGGGCATAGTAGGAGCCCTGGATCGGGTTGACGCTTTCCGCCACGGCGGCGTGGGCGACGGGGATGAATGCGTCGTCGCAAAAGATGCCGTGGGTGGGGTCGAGGCCCTTCCATCCTGCACCGGGCAGGTAAACCTCGGCCCAGGCGTGCATCGCACCGTAGGCGGCCGAGTCCGGGGAGGGGTCGTGGAGGTAGCCGCTCACGAAACGCGCGGCGAGGCCGAGGGTGCGGCAAAGCTCGACGAAGAGGACGGCGTAATCACGGCAGGAGCCGGTGCCGAGGCGAAGCGTCGTAGTTGAAGGTTGGATACCCTTTTCGTAGCGCCGGTTGTAGACGAGGGACTCGTGAACCAGGGTGTTGAGCGCGACCAGGAACGGGACGGTGTCCTTCGGGCGGTCGACAAAATGTTCGTCGAGCCAGTTGCGCAAGGTGGCCTGGGTTTCGTCGAAGGGAGGCGCGAGATAGGGGGTCAGGTTGAACTTGTGCAGCTCCTCGTATTCGAACGGAAAGGTGAATGCGTAGGGTTTGAGGATGAAGTCGAACGGGTTGCCATCGAGGGTCTCGACCTCGAACTCGGCGCGGATGCTGAGGGTGGCGGAACGTTCCCAAAAATGGGCCCACGCGAGGAGATTGTCATAATAATCGCGGGTCCAGACGATCTTGGCGTCGGGGGAAATGTTGAAATGGAAGTGATTGACCCGGAGCAAGGCGCTGTCGCGGGGGCGCATGTAGAGCAGGTGGGGGGAGAAGGAGACCTCGCGGTCGTATTCGTAGCGCGTGAGGTGGGAGACTTTGAGCTTCATGCAGGTAAAAGGAGCGGGTGCGGTGGTTTAGCAATTAGCGGGCCGCGGGGGGATTTTGCCCGAGGTTTGCAGAGCTGAGCAGCAAAGCAGGGGGAGTCAGGCTTTTTTCGGGTTTGGCAACGGCGCGCGGGGGCCCTTGCGTGTAGGACGCGCAATGCAATCCAGGGACGTTAATCTTTATCTGGTGGGCTTCATGGGCACGGGCAAGACCACCATTGGTCGGGCCGTGGCCCATCGGATGGGCTTTGCGCTGCTCGACAGCGACCACGAGATCGAGCGCAAGCAGGGGAAGACGATCCCGCAGATTTTTGCCAGCGACGAAAAAGGCGTGGTCATCTGCTTGCACGCCTCGCTCGACACGATTCTGCGCCGGACACAGGGAAATAAAAACCGTCCGCTGCTCGATGTGGAGGATCCGATGGAGCGCATCCGCACGCTCTATGCGGTCCGCGAGCCAATCTATAACAAAGCGGGCACCGTGATCCTGACGGACGGTCGCCCGATGCTCGATATCGTGCAACATGTGATGCGGGCCTACCGCCGTGAGGCGGCGGAGTTTGCGCGGGCGGCGGCGGCCAAGGCGAAGCATGGGCGTTGATCGCGAGACGGTGCGGGCGCGGCTGCGGGCGCTCGGGTTCGACGAGGTGCGGTTTGCCCGCGTGGAGCCGGGCTTCGGGCCGGGGCTGAGTGCATGGATCGAGGCCGGTTACCACGCCGACATGAACTGGATGGAACGCACGGTGCCGAAGCGCAGCGATCCGGCGCTGGTGCTGCCGGGGGCGCGGTCGGTGATCATGCTGGGGGTGAATTATCTGCCGCCGGCCGGGGCGGGGAACGCAGGCGGGGGAGCGGCGCGGCCGGCGTGGGCGCGGTATGCATTGTATTCAGATTACCATGACACCATCAAGGAGGCGCTGGCGGCGGCCGGCCGGGTGCTGGAGGAGCTCGGCGGAGGCGCGGTGACGCCGGCGGATTATCGTTACTACGTCGACACGGGGCCGGTGATCGAGCGCGGCTGGGCGGCGAAATCCGGCCTGGGATTCATCGGCAAAAACGCGATGCTCATCTCGCGCACGCACGGCAACTGGTTGTTCCTCGCCGCGGTGTTGACGACGCTGGAGTTCGAACCTGACGAGCCGGTGCGCAAAGAGGCCGCCGGACGCGAGACGGAGCCCGGATTGTTGTGTGGCAAATGCACGCGCTGCATGGACGCATGTCCGACGCAGGCCTTGCCTCGACCCGGGGTGGTCGACGCGCGGCGGTGCGTTTCCTACCAGACCATTGAAAACAAAGGCATCATCCCGCGTGAGCTGAGGGCGGGGATCGGCCACCGCATTTATGGTTGCGACACGTGCCTGGAGGTGTGCCCGTGGAATCGTTTTGCGCAGGCCGGCCGGCAGGTGTTGCTGGCGGCGCGTTACGGGCTGGCGGATCTGCCGCTGCGTGAGGTTCTGGAGCTGACGCCCGAGCGGTTCGCCGCGGTTTTTAAGGGAACCGCGATCAAGCGCGTTAAAATCACGGGTCTGTTGCGCAACGCCAGTATCGTGGCTGCGAACACCGGGGCGCACGAGTGCCTAGGCGCCTTGGTGAGGCTGGCGGGTCACGTTTCACCGGTGGTGCGGGCGCACGCCGTCTGGGCCGTTCGCAAGCTGGGCGCGGCCGATCAACTGGCGGAGGCGCGGGCGGTGGAGACCGATCCGTCCGTTTTGGCCGAATACGAGGCGACTTTGTGAGTTTCGCCTGGCGCTACTCGGTTAAGTTCTCCCCCTGTGATCGTCGAATCTTCAGGCTTGGCCCGCCGTCCTTCGGTGGGGCGAGGCGTCGTGCTAGGTGAACACCCGGTTCATGACTGTGGCGAATCCCGCAGGCGGACGCACGGGCCTGCCAGTGCGGTCGATGAACGCGTGCATCGTAAATGCCGTGGCGAGCAGGTCATTGTCGCGATGCAGTTCATACTCCATGCGAATGCGGAGGCTGGGCTTTTCACGCAGGAAAGTGGTGATCACCACCGTGTCGTCGTATTTTGCGGGTCGCAAGTAGCGCACGCCCACCTCCAGCACGGGCAGGAAAAAGCCTTCGGCCTCCAGCTCGCGGTAAGGCAGACCATGCTCTTTGAGCAGCGCAGTGCGGCCAATTTCCAGCCAGGGCAGGTAGCTGCCGTGATAAACCACCCCCATCATGTCGGTTTCGGCATAGCGGACGGAGACGGAGGCGCGGGACGTGATCATCGGCTTTGTAAAGTGGGGTGACCACAACGCAGAAGGGGTGGGGGAACAAGGTTCTTTGCATCCGTTCGTGAGCTCTCTTCAAGGCGGCGGCCAACGATTTTGCATGATAAGCAGTAGCGTGGGTTACGGGCGTTTTGACTAATTACGGCTGCTGATAGGACATGTTCATAGAATTTTTGTTTTACTTTGGAAGGGGCGGAGCCTTCTTTCGCCGGCTGACTTTGACCACTTCAACCTGACCAACCCAGTGAGCCACCAACACTCGCGAAAGACTTTCTTCGCCAAGTTGCTGGGCCTCTTCGCCGTCGCCGGCGTGGCCCCCAAACTCCTTGCCAAACCGTCCGCGTCGCCTGCCGCCGCGCCGGTTTCCGAGTCTGCTCCGTTCAAGGTGAGCCAGGACTCCCGCACCGTCGCCCGCTCGGGCGATACGGTTTAACCCGAGCATAGTCTTACGCTTCGCGAAGATTTTTCCGGCATATGTCCAAACTTTTCCCCAAATCGGCCAACAAGCTGCCCCTGCAGATCATCATTCTGGTGTTCGTGCTCGGTGGCATCGCCACGGCCGCCACGACCTACTACGCGACCAACAAATACACGAATGTTGGTTACGCGCCCGTGCAGCCCGTGCCCTTCAGCCACGCGCTTCACGCCGGCCAGCTTGGCATCGACTGCCGTTATTGCCACGTCGGCGTCGACAAGGGCCCCACCTCCACGGTCCCGACCTCGCAGACCTGCATGAACTGTCACAATCAGGTCAAGACTGACAGCCCCCTGCTTCAGGTCGTGCGCGACAGCTATGCCTCCGGTGATCCCGTGCCTTGGGTGAAAATCCACCAAGCTCCCGATTACGTTTACTTTAACCACTCGGTGCACATCGCCCGCGGCGTCTCCTGTGTGGAGTGCCACGGTCGTATCGACGAGATGGATGTCGTCCACCAAGCGAAGCCCCTCTCGATGGGCTTCTGTTTGGACTGCCACCGCGCCCCTGAAAACTTTGTTCGTGATCCGAAGCTCGTCACCAAGCTCGACTGGAAACACCCCGAGGGTGTCGAAGGCCAGGTCCGTGACGGCAAGAAGTTCGTTCACGACTGGAATATTAAACCGCCGCAAAGCTGCTCCGGCTGCCATCGCTGATACCGCCGATGAAACGCACATTTGACCATCCCGCTCCCTCCGAACGCGAACTGACCGGTCCCCGCTACTGGCGCAGCCTCGACGAACTCGCCGCCACCCCAGGCTTCAAGGCCGAGGTCGAGCGCGAATTTCCCGCCGATGCCTCGAATCTGAACGGCGTCGATCGCCGCCAGTTCTTCAAGCTCATGGCCGCCTCCTTCGCCCTCGGTGGCGTGGGCCTCGCCGCCGGCTGCCGCCGCCCGGAGAAACACATTCTTCCCTACGGCAAGTCCGTCGAGGAAGTCATCCCCGGCCTCCCGCTCTATTTCGCCTCGTCCATGCCATCGCGCAAGGGCGCCATCCCGATCCTCGCCGAGACGCACCAAGGCCGTCCGACCAAGATCGAAGGCAATCCGACCTACGCTCCCTATGGCGGTGCCACCACCGCCTTTGTTCAGGCGTCCGTTCTCGATCTTTATGATCCGGATCGCGCCACGGTCTCCACGGTGAAGGGTGCGACCGTTTCCATCGCCGCCGTGCAGGACCTGCTGGCCAAGATTGGAACCAATGCCGCTTCCGATGGAGGCGCCGGACTCGCATTCCTTGCCGGCCAGTCCAGTTCGCCGACCCGCGCCGCGCTCGTCGCCAAGCTTCGCGCCAAATTCCCCAAGGCCACTTGGGCCGAATACGAAGCCGCCCAGGATGAGGCCTCCGCTTCCGCCGCCCAGGCCGCCTTCGGCCAGAGCGTCAAGCCGGTCTACCAGTTTGCCAAGGCCAAGCGGGTCGTCGCGATCGACGCCGATTTTTTCCAGTCCGAGTCGCACGCGCTCTACTACTCCCGCGAGTTCTCGAAGGGTCGCAAGGTCCTCAAAAAGGATGACCCGATGAATCGCCTCTATTCGATCGAGAGCGCGTTTTCGCTCGTCGGATCGATGGCCGATCACCGCCTGCGGCTTGCGAGCAGCCACATGCTGGCGTTCGCCGCCGCCCTCGCCGGCAAGGTTTCCGGTGACACCACCTTCGCGCCCCTCTCGCGGGGCCTCGAATTCAAGGATCAGGACAAGTGGCTCGATGCTTGTGCCGCCGATCTCCTCGCCCACAAGGGTGAGAGCGTTATCATCGCCGGCAGCCACCTGCCCCCGCAGGTCCACGCCATCGCCTACGCGCTGAACGTGATTCTCGGCAACGTTGGCAAGACCGTTGATTTCGTCGAGGTCCCCGCCAGCAACGCCGCGACGATCTCGACCCTCGCTTCCGTCATCAAGTCCGGTTCGGTCAAGACGCTCGTCATCCTCGGTGGCAACCCCGCCTACGATGCTCCCGCCGACCTGGGTTTTGCCGAACTCGTCAAGAACGTGCCCGATGTCGTCCGGCTCGGCTATTACGTGGACGAAACCTCGCAGGTGGCCGGCACGAATCTCAACGCCGCGCACTACCTCGAATCGTGGGGTGATGCGCGCACGGCCGACGGCACCATCGTGCCGGTCCAGCCGATGATTCAGCCGCTCTTCAACGGTCTCACCGAGATCGAGATCCTCGCCCGTATTGCCGGCGAGAGCGTCACCGATCCTTACACGCTGGTTTATAACACCATCACGGGCATCGTTGGCGGCGGCAATGCCGATCACGTGTTCCGCCAGTTCCTTCATGACGGCGTGCTCCATGGCACCGCTTACAAGAAGGCCAACGCCCGCTTCAGCGCCGTCGGGATCCAGCCGTTGTTCGCCCTCGCCCCGGAATTTACCGCGCTCTCCGAGGAAAAACTCGAAGTCCGTTTCACCTTCGACGCCAAGGTCGATGATGGCCGCTATGCCAACAATGGCTGGCTGCAGGAGTGTCCCGACCCGATCACGAAGATCGCATGGGACAACGCCATCCTCATCAGCCCCAAGCTGGCGCGACACCTTAAGATCGACCCCGCCGGTTCCGTCCTGCAGGTCGCCCGCAAGGAAAACGCCAATTTCAAGCAGGGCAAGGAGCAGGCGTTCATCGGCGAAGTGACCCTCAATGGCGTCACGGTTCGCGGTCCGCTGCACATCCAGCCGGGTCTTTCCAACTACACGATCGTCCTTCCGCTTGGCTACGGCCGCAAGGTCTCCGGTCGCGTGGGCAAGGGCGTCGGTCACAACTTCTACCCGCTCCGCACGACCGCCGGCATGGCGTTCGCCACCGGGGCCACGCTCGTCGTCAAGAAGGACGAAGTCTACGCCCTCGCCAACACCCAGGAGCACTGGTCGATGGAAGGCCGCGAGATCGTCCGCGAAGAAAACTACAAGGAGGACGGCACCACCGACCTCGGCTTCGTCAACACCTTCGGCACCGAGTCGCACTCGCCCTCCAATCGCGGCGAAGAAAACTCCATCGCCGCCCTGGCCGCCCTCTCTCCCGAGGACCGCGCCAAGCGCACCGCCTTGCTCGCGGTCGAAACGCCGCGCGGTCAGTCGCTCTACGAGCACCCCGATCTCAAGGGCACCCATCAGTGGGGCATGTCGATCGACCTGAACACTTGCATTGGTTGCAACGCCTGCATCATCGCGTGCCAGGCCGAGAACAACATTCCCATCGTGGGCAAGGACCAGGTTCTTCGTGGCCGTGAGATGCACTGGATCCGCCTCGATCGATACTATTCCGACGGAAACATCGAGGGTGCCGCCTTTGGTGGACCCGGCAACAAGGAGATCCCCGAGGATCCGCAGGTTTCGCTTCAGCCCATGGCGTGTGTGCATTGCGAAGCCGCTCCGTGCGAAATCGTGTGCCCCGTCAACGCCACCGTGCACGACGACGAAGGCCTCAACACGATGGCCTACAATCGCTGCATCGGCACCCGCTATTGCGCGAATAACTGCCCCTACAAGGTCCGCCGTTTCAATTTCTTCGATTGGAACAAGCGTGCGCTCGACGAGCTTTACCTCGGACCGCTCGGCCAGTCCGGCATGCCCGAACTCGTCAAGATGGTCAAAAACCCGGACGTCACCGTGCGCATGCGCGGCGTGATGGAGAAGTGCACCTATTGCGTGCAACGTATCCAGCAGGCCAAGATCAAGCAGAAGGTGAAAGCCGGCGCGTCCAACGAGGTCGCCATCCCCGATGGCACCGTCAAGGTCGCCTGCCAGCAGGCCTGCCCGGCGGATTGCATCACGTTCGGCAACATCAAGGACCCGTCCAGTGCCGTCTCGAAGGCCAAGGCCCTCGAACAGGACTACGCGGTGCTCGGCTACCTGAACGTGCGCCCCCGCACCACCTATCTCGGCAAGCTGCGCAACCCGAATCCGGCGATGCCCGACTACGCTGCGCTCCCGCTCAGCCGCCTGGAATACGAAAAGAAGAACAACCCGCATCACGGTCAAGACACCGGCCATGGCTCCGGTCACGACGACCATGGTCACGACCACGCTCCCGCCGCCGAGAAGAAGGCCGAACACTCCTCCTTTCTCAAAGGTAACAACCTCTTCGGAGGACTCAGCTAATGGCCGCTCACGCTCATTCATCCGCCGCCCAGCCGGCCATCCTCAGCGAGGTCAAGCCGACCCCGTTCCCCCGCGCCACTCTGGTTGAAAACAACCGGAGCTTCGGCTGGGTGACCGACAAGATCTGCGGCATCATCGAGGGCAAGACCCCCACGTGGTGGTGGGTCTGCTTCATCCTCGCGTGCTTCGTCGCGTCGTTCACCGTCGCCGGCATCACCTACCTCGTCGCCACCGGCGTCGGTGTGTGGGGCCATGCCAACCCGGTCAACTGGGCGTGGGACATCGTGAACTTCGTGTTCTGGATCGGCATCGGTCACGCGGGCACGCTGATCTCCGCGATCCTGTGCTTGCTGCGACAGAAGTGGCGCACGTCGATCAACCGCGCCGCCGAGGCCATGACGATCTTCGCCGTGGTGTGCGCCGGTATCTTCCCGGTCTTCCACGTCGGTCGCGTCTGGTTCGCGTGGTATCTGTTCCCCATCCCGAACAGCAACGAGATCTGGCAGAACTACCGTTCGCCGCTCGAGTGGGACGTGTTCGCCGTCTCCACCTACGGAACGGTCTCCGTGCTCTTCTGGTATGTCGGTCTCATCCCCGACCTCGCAGTCCTTCGCGACCGGTTCTTCAAGGCCGGCAACAAGGTTCGCTCTTTCCTCTATGGCATCTTCGCCATGGGCTGGCGCGGTTCCAACCGCCACTGGAGCAACTACGAGATGGCCTACCTGATCCTCGCCGGCGTTTCCACGCCGCTGGTGCTCTCGGTGCACACCATCGTGTCGTTCGACTTCGCGGTGTCGCTGCTCCCGGGCTGGCACACGACGATCTTCCCTCCTTACTTCGTGGCGGGCGCGATCTTCTCCGGCTTCGGCATGGTGCTCACGCTGATGCTCCCCCTGCGCGCCATCTACGGCCTGCAGGACCTCATCACGCAGTATCACATCGACTGCATGTGTAAGATCGTTTTGGCGACCGGCACCATCGTCGGTTACGCCTACGGCATGGAGTTCTTCATCGCGTGGTATGGCGCGAATCCGAACGAGGGCTTCGCCTTTATCAACCGCGCCTTCGGCCATTACGCGTGGGCTTACTGGATCATGATCAGCTGCAACGTCATCACGCCGCAGTTCTTCTGGTTCAAAAAAGTCCGCGAGAACACCGCCTTCGTCTGGATTCTCTCGATCTTCGTCAACGTCGGTATGTGGTTCGAGCGCTTCGTGATTATCGTCACCTCGCTGGCCCGCGACTTCCTGCCGTCCTCGTGGGGCTACTACAGCCCCTCGATCGTGGAAATCTTCACCTTCTTCGGCACGTTCGGCGTGTTCAGCGTGCTGTTCCTGCTTTTCATCCGCTTCCTGCCCGTGATGCCGATGGCCGAAATCAAGGCCGTCATGCCCCAGGCCGATCCGCACGGACACGCTCCGACCGGCCACGGCGACTCCGCGCTCGCGCACTCCACCAAGCACTAAAGACTCACCATGGCTGCAAAACCTTACGGCCTGATCGCCACCTTTGAGACCACTCCCGACGTTTACC
Source organism: Rariglobus sp. (assembly GCA_029266495.1). Lineage (GTDB taxonomy): Bacteria > Verrucomicrobiota > Verrucomicrobiia > Opitutales > Opitutaceae > Rariglobus. Next base: position 54,772 of record JAQSWS010000022.1, read on the forward strand.
ACGCTGCGGAGAAGGTGCGCGACGCCGGCTACAAAAACTGGGACTGCATCACGCCGTTCCCCATCCACGGCCTTGACGGCGCGATGGGTGTGAAACGCTCCAACGTGCCAAAGTTTTCCCTCTGCGGCGGACTGCTTGGTTTCACCACCGGCATGTCGCTCATCTACTGGACGAGCGCGGTCAACTACCCGCTGGTGGTGGGCGGCAAGCCCTACTTCAGCCCGCTCTACGCATTTCCCGTCTCCTACGAACTCACCATTCTTTTCACCGCGTTCGCGACCATCGGCGGCATGTTCTTCCTGAACCGTCTGCCGATGCATTACCACCCGGTGCTCAAGAGCGACAAGATCGTCTCCGGCATGGACGACAAGTTTCACATCGTGATCGAGTCCAGCGACCCCAAATTCAACCTCGCCCACACCAAGGCCCTGCTTGAGCAGGCCGGGGGCAAAGACATCCAGGAGCTGGAAGCCTGAGCCATGCGTTACGTCTATCTCACCCTCTTCCTGATCGTCGTTCTCGGGGTCTCCATCTTTGGCTTCCGCGGCTCGCTCTCGACCCGCTCTCCGCTCGAAGTGTTCCCCGACATGGACCATCAGGCCAAATACAAGCCTCAGGCCGAGTCGGCCTTTTTCGCCGACGGCCGCGCCGATCGCCCCCTGCCTGCCGGCGTGGTTGCCTATGGTCGCGACACCGACATGCCGGCCGCTGGTTTCCTCAAAGCCGACGCCACTCTCTTCGAAGGCAAGGATTCCAAGGGAGCCTGGCTCACCGGCTTCCCCTCCGCGGTGACCGTTGATCCCGCCAAGCTCCTTGAGCGCGGCCAGGATCGTTTCACCATCTACTGCGCCCCCTGCCATGGCGCGCTCGGCGATGGCAACGGCATCACCAAACAATACGGCATGGGCGCCACGCCCACTTTCCACGACGACGCGAAGCGCAAGCTGGCCAACGGCGAAATCTTCAACGTCATCACCCACGGCAAGGGCAACATGCTTTCCTACGCGGACAAACTTCCCGCCGAAGACCGCTGGGCCGTCGTCGCCTACGTGCGCGCCCTCCAGCGCGCCGCCCACGCCAACGCCGCGGATGTTCCTCCCGGCCACAAATCGGAGCTTGGTATCAAATGAGCACCCACGCAGCCACCGCGCCCGCGGCTCTCCCTTCTGAATCCAAATCGTCGTCTTGCGCCTGCGCAGGCAAGGCCCTCGGCGTCGGCGTTGCCGGCATCGCCCTGACGATCATCGGTCTCTTCGTGTCCGACGGACACGCCGTCGCCCTCTCATGGCTCACCGGCGTCACCTTCTGGACCGCGATCGCCATCGGCATGCTCATGCTGGTGATGATCCACCACATTCTCGATGCCTCCTGGTCCGTCGTGCTCCGCCGCCAGTTCGAACACGGCCTCGCCGCCTTCCCGTGGCTGGCCCTGCTGTTCTCGCCGCTGGTGATCGTGTCATTGACCGGCACCCACGACTACATCTGGAGCTGGATGAACCCCGAGCATGTCATTCATGGCGGACACACGGTGGGTCATGACCCGCTTTATGTGAAAAAGGCCGGTTTCCTCAACCTGCCGATGTTCGTCGCGATGACCGCGCTCTGCTTCATCGTCTGGATCTGGCTCTCCGCCCGTCTCCGCAAGGCTTCCTTCTCACAGGATCTCGATGGAGACCTCAAGTGGACGTTCATGAACCGCAAGACCGCCGCCTTTGGCCTCGCACTCGGTGCGGTCACCCTGACGCTCGCCTCCATCTACTGGATCAAGAGCCTCGAATATCACTGGTTCTCCACGATGTTCGGCGTGTGGTTCTTCGCCAACTGCGTGCGCGGCGCGCTTTCCATCGGCGTGCTCATGCTGCTCTGCCTCTATGTTCGGGGCGACCTCAAGGGCATCCTCAACACCAACCACCTCCACTCGGTGGGCATGTTGATCTTCGCCTTCACGGTGTTCTGGGCCTACGTCACATTCTCCCAATACTTCCTGATCTGGAACGCCAACGTTCCCGAGGAAACTTTCTGGTATAACCTTCGTGAAATCACGAAGGACGGTGCTCCCAGCCAGTGGAAATACGTGGGCATGCTGATCCTCTTCGGCCACTTCCTTTTCCCGTTCCTGTATCTGCTCTCCTACAAGAACAAGATCATCCACGGACGCATCAAGCCGATCGTGATCTGGATTCTCCTGATCATCGCGGTCGACCTCATCTACAACATCATGCCCGTGCTGAAGGCCGACCACGGTCACGGCGACCCGCTGCCTTTCCTCTCGATCAACCTCCTTTGGACGGCCACCTCGATCATTGGCGTCGGCGGGGTGTTCTTCTGGGCCTACCTGAAGAGCTTCCCCAAGGCCAAACTCATCCCGATCCGCGACCCGCGCATCAACGAATGCCTCACGCACCATGAGTGATTCCACGCAGACTCCTTCTTCTTCCGGTTCCTGGGTGACGATTGCCGCCGCCATCGGTGGCTTCGCGATCTTTGCGCTCATCGTGCTGATCGCCTACCTGCCCAAGAAGCCCGACCCGCTTCCCGATGGCGCCCGCACGCCCGAACAGCGCAAAGCCGCGCTCGCCGAAATGCGCGCCAAGGAAAAAGCCGCCGCCACCACCTACGGCTGGGTCGACCAGGCCGCCGGCGTGGTCCGTATTCCGATCGACGAAGCCGTCAAGCTTACGATCAACGACATCAAGGAGAGCAACGCCAGGAAGTGAAGTCTCCGGCGGTCCGGCGGCTTGGCGCCGCCACGACTGCCGGCTGAGCCTCCGCTGCTTATCCGGTTCAACACCTAACGATGGCCACTGATTCCAGCCTCCTTTCCGAAGTGNNCTTTCCGAATTGACGCCCGAACGCGCTTCGTCGCACCCGGACGAAGCACCTTTGATCGACGCTTCGCTGCGCACTCCGCTCACTGCGTTGATCGCCTCCTCCGTCGTGTGGCTGCTGATCGCCAGCGTGCTCGGCATCATCTCGGCGTGGAAGCTCCACACGCCCGCCTTTCTCGAGGCCTGTGAGTATGTGACCTACGGACGCATCCAGCCCGCGCAAACCAACGCCTTTCTTTACGGCTGGGGTTTCAACGCCGCTTTCGCCGTCAGCCTCTGGCTCATGGCCCGCCTCTCTCGTGGTGCGCTCCCCGGTGGCGGCATGTTGCTCCTGGGTGTTCTCTTTTGGAATGCCGGTGTGACCCTCGGCATCGGTGGGATCATTCTTGGATTTTCGACCTCCATCGAATGGCTGGAAATGCCCGGCTTTGCCTCGCCGCTCCTGCTGGTTGCCTACGCGCTGATCGCCTCGTGGTCGCTCGTCGTTTTCCGCGCCGGCCGTTCGCACCAGATCTACGCGTCGCAATGGTATCTCATCGCCGCGCTGTTCTGGTTCCCTTGGATCTATTCCATCGCCCAGGTGATGCTGGTGTTTTCGCCGGTGCGCGGAACCGTCCAGTCGGTCGTGCATGCCTGGTTCACCTCGAATCTGGTCCTGCTTTATTTCGCCTCCATCGCGCTGGCGGCCGTCTACTATTTCCTGCCCAAGCTGCTGCTCAAGACGGTTTCCAACTACTACCTCGCATCGTTGAGCTTTTGGTGGCTGGTGATCTTCGGCAGTTGGGCCGGCGTTTCCCGCCTGATCGGCGGACCGGTTCCCGCCTGGGTTCAGACGGTCGGCGCCGCCGCCAGCTTCATGCTGATCGTGCCCCTTGTGATTCTTTCAATGAATTTCTTCGGCACGCTTTCCGGTCGCTGGTCCTCGTTGAAAGACAATGGCACGCTCCGATTCACTGTTTTCGGTGTCGTTGCGTTCTCTCTGGTGTTGCTCGCCTGGGTGCTCACGTCCCTTCACGGCATTGCAGCCCTCACCCAGTTCACCTACGTGACCGCCGCCCAGGCCCAACTCGGGCTCTACGGGTTCTTCAGCATGGTCGTCTTCGGCGCCCTTTATTACATCGTCCCCCGCGTGCTGAGCACGGAGTGGGCGAGCGTGCCCCTGGCCAGTCTCCACTTCTGGGCTTCCGCGCTGGGTGTCGTCCTTTTGGTGGGTTCGCTCACCGCCGGCGGCATCACGCAGGGCAACCTGCTGGCCGATGCGTCCGTCGCCTTCACCGCCGTGACCAAGGCCACGCTTCCCTACCTGTTCACGGCGGTTGTCGCCCTGGTGATTCTTGCGATCGGACAGCTCGCTTTCGCCCTTAACTTCTTCTGGACCTTGAGCCGCGCCTCCGCTCCCGCCGTGCGCTCGGTGAAGGACCTGCTGGCCGTCCAACCGGAGGCCACCCGATGAACCGCGCTCCTCTTCTTTTCCTCGGCGTTTTCTCCGCCCTCGCTTTCTCGTTCGTCGGCCTCGTGCTCACGAACCAGCTCACCTACGGAAGCTTCACGACCCACGTCGACGAAGACGAAGGCAATGCCTTCCCGTTGCAGCTCCCGGGTGCCGCCGCGCAGGGCAAGCTGGTCTACCAGGATCTCGGCTGCGTCAGCTGCCACACCCAGCAGGTGCGTCGCGAAGGCTTCGGCCCGGACATCGGCGAACACAGTCGCGGCTGGGGCGAGCGCCAGAGCGTCGCCCGTGATTACCTGCGCGAAGAGCGGGTTCTCCTCGGTTCGCAGCGCGTCGGCCCGGACCTCCGTAATCTCGCCGCGCGGAAAAACGCCGCCGGAGCCGATTTCACCGCCGACTGGCTTTATCGTTATATCTTCGATCCCAAGCTGGTCGCCGCGGAGTCGAGCATGCCGCGTTACGCGTTTCTCTTTAAGACACAAAAAATCGTGGGCCAGCCGTCCCCCAAGGCCCTTGCATTGCCCGAGCCTTACGCCCCCGAGGCCGGCCATGAGATCGTCCCGACCGCGCGCGGCGAGGCCCTCGTGGCCTACCTGCTGAGCTTGAAAGACACTTACGCCTATCCCGAGACGAAGAACGTCTACACGCCTCCCGAGCCGAAGGCCGGAGAAAAGAAAGAGGGTCACGAATGAGCGCCGATCAGAACAAGAATTTCTCCGCCGACCAGTCCGGCGCCTCCGACGAGAGCATCCAGAAGGTTCACGCCAAGCTGGTCAGCGAAAAGCCGGAGCCCAAGGAAGGCTTCAAGACGATGCCGCTGTTCCTGCTCGGCTTGGTCTCGACGATGATTTTTGTGACGAGCATCTACGTTGTTCAACATCGCGGCGGCTTCAGCCCGATGGTTTACGACGAACGCTACACCCCCAAGCCCGGAGGTGAAGGCGCGGCGAAGGAGCTGACGCCTGAGCAGGTGGTCGCCGCCGGCAAGAAGGCCTACCTTTCCGCCTGCGTGAACTGCCATCAGGTGAATGGCCAGGGTGCTGCGGGCTCCTTTCCTCCCCTGGCGGGCTCCGAGTGGGTTACGGGTAATGAAGAGCGTGTCATTCGCGTGCTTCTTCACGGTCTGAGCGGCCCCGTCGAAGTTGAGGGTAAAACCTACAACAGTGCCATGCCGCCCTTCGGCAAGGTTCCGGGCGGTGGCTACAATTGGAACGAGGAAAAGATTTCCCAGGTGCTGACTTACATCCGTCAGGAGTGGGGCAATAAGGCCGCTCCGATCACCAAGGACAAAGTCAGCGAAATTTTGAACACCGAAAAAGCCCGCGCCAAACCGTGGTCTGCCGGCGAGCTCGATCCGTTCAAGTAAGCCGAACTCTGCTTCCACAAAAAAGCCCGGTCACAAAC
>JAQSWS010000023.1 GCA_029266495.1 Rariglobus sp.
GCATCTCGATCGCGCATTGAACTGCGTTGTGGGCGTGATCGAGGTTGGGCAAAGGCAGGCCGAAACCCGCGATGATGCCGTCGCCGGTAAAGTCGAGCAGGCATCCCTGGTGGGCCTCGATGATGGGGCTCATGGCGGCGAGGTATTCGTTGATGAGCGCGATGACCTCCTGCGGTGAAAATGCCTCGCTGATCCGCGTGTAGTTGCTCAGATCGCAAAAAATAACCGTCGCCACGCACTCCACGCCACCCAGGGCGGGCAACTGGCCGTCCTTCATCAAGGCGGTCGCGAGTTCACGGCTTACATATAAGCCGAAGGTTTCGCGCAGCCGCTCCCGGTCGCGGAGGTGGCGCGCCATCGTGTCGAATTTTCCGGCGAGCAGGCCGAATTCGTCGCGTGACGGAGCGTGCAGGCGCGTATCGAGTTTGCCCTCTGAAATGGCCGAGGCGGCATCAAGGACGCGGGCGAGGGGGCGTTGCACCTGGCGGCGGACGACCAGCGCGAGCAACAGCACCGCCACGATTGCCAGGCCAAAGACCGCCGAGCAAAACCGGATCACCTGCCAGCGGGTCTCCGCCAGCCGCAGCGCGAGCACGTCGACTCCCACGATGCCGATCACGCGGCCATCGGCGGTCTTGAGTGGCGCATAGGACGACTGCGTCTGGCCGAACTCGTCACCGTAAACCCGGTCCTCGACCGAGACGCGTTCGAAGCCCCGCAACATAAAGGGCATCGCGGTGGCGTCATAGAGTTCACCCGGCTGCGCGACCCGGCTGGTTTTAGAGGCATCGAGCAAAAACGAGAGGCGCCCCGGCGTTTCCGTGGCTCGCAAGATATAGATCGAATCGATGTCGGCCTGTTGATCGACGATGCGCTGGAGCCGCCGGTGCAGGTCGTGGAGCGCCGGGGAAAAAACATCGACCCCCGCAGGCGGGGGGATTCCTGCAACGGCATCGGCATCGATGCTCTCCGAGAGCGAGAGGGCGAGGGACTCGAGCCGGTTCTCAAAGGAGCGGAGGCGCGCGTCGACAATCGACCGGTAGGCAAACACGCCGACCCCGATGACGATCAACAACGCGGTGCAGCCGACAAGCGCGGCGACTTTGAAATCGAAGCGACGCCACCAAGGCAGGCTGACCAACGCGTCGCGTCCGGAGCGGTCCAAGTCCGGAAATAAATCGGGTGCTGAATTGGGAACTTCGGTCATTACAAGACGTGCGGCAAGGTCGGGATGGCTTAGGGTGGGATCCTAGGCACCACAAGCCGCCATTTGCAGCTGGATGGCTAAAAACAGGCGGGAGCTTCGCCATGCCGCAGGGTAAACCGCCGCTTGCCAGCGGGCATTACAGACGCAAACCTCGTTCCTCCTCATGAGTTCCGCCGTTAAAATTTACGACACCACCTTGCGCGATGGCACGCAGGGCGAAGGCATCAGCTTCTCGGTTACCGACAAACTCTTGATTACGGAGAAGCTCGACCAGTTTGGCGTGGACTACATCGAGGGTGGCTTCCCCGGATCCAATCCGCGCGATATCACCTACTTCCAGGAGGCGCAGAAACTGAAGCTCAAGCACGCCCGGCTCGCCGCCTTCGGTTCCACGCGACGCGCCGGGGTGAAAGCCTCCGAGGACGCCCAGTTGAAGACCCTCCTCGACAGCGGCATGCCGGTCCTGACGATCGTTGGCAAAACCTGGACTCTTCACGTCACCGAAATCATCCGCACCACGCTCGAGGAAAACCTCGCGATGATCGAGGACTCCGCCCGTTACCTCACTGCCCAGGGCCGTGAGGTCATCTACGACGCCGAGCACTTTTTCGACGGCTACCGCGCCAATCCCGACTACGCCCTCCAGACCCTCGCCGCCGCCATCCGGGGCGGGGCGGGCAATCTCTCCCTTTGCGACACCAACGGCGGCACGCTCGTCGACGATTTCAAAACCATCGTTTCCCGCGTCGTGAAAGAGTTCGGCGGCGACAAGGTCGGCGTGCATTGCCACAACGACAGCGGCCTCGGCGTGGCGCTTACGCTTGCCGGCGTCGGTGCCGGTGCGTCCCTCGTGCAAGGCACCGCCAACGGTTACGGCGAACGCACGGGCAACGCCAACCTGTTCACCGTCCTGCCAAGCCTCTTCCTGAAGATGGGCCGCACCGCCCGCTGCGCCGCCAACCTGGGCGAGCTTCGCGAACTGTCGCTCTATTTTGACGAACTCGCCAATCTCAAGCCCGACACCAAGGCGCCTTACATCGGCGCGTCGGCCTTTGCGCACAAAGGCGGACTCCACGCCAACGCCGCGCAAAAGGTGAAGTCCTCCTACGAGCACATCGACCCGTCGCTCGTCGGCAACCGCACGCGTGTGCTGGTCTCCGACATGGCCGGCCGTTCCAGCATTGCGATGAAGGCGAAGGAACTCGGGCTCGATCTCGACGAGAAATCGCCCGCGATGAAAACCCTCATCGACGAGCTCAAGGAACTCGAGTTCCGCGGCTACGAGTTCGAGGCGGCGGACGCCTCGCTCAAGCTGCTCATCGCCCGCGCGCTCGGCCAGGCGAAGACTTTTTTTGAAGTCGAAGGCTACCGTGTGACCGTCGAGCGCCGCGCCGGCCAGCTTGTCGCCGAAGCCACCGTAAAATTGAAGGTCAACGGCCAGCCGGTCCACACCGTCGCCGAGTGCACGGGCCCGGTGGGCGCACTCGACAAGGCCCTGCGGGTCGCGCTCGAAGGCGTTTATCCGCAACTCAAGGAACTCGAACTCCGCGACTACAAGGTGCGCATCCTCGACAGCCGCGCCGGAGCCAACGCCCGCACCCGCGTTTTCATTGAGAGCGGCGACGGCAGGGAGATCTGGGGAACGGTCGGTGTGAGCGACAACGTGATCGACGCCTCGTGGGAGGCGCTCACCGACGCGGTGAACTACAAGTTGATCCAGGCGGGTTGAGTAGCGCAGGCTTCCTGCCTGCGCTACCCTTCGGTCCGCCGTTTTTTCCATTGGCCCCGGCGGCGCGCGCTGTTGTCCTCGCGTTTCCATGAAGCGCGCCCTGCTGTTGTTTTTCGCCATCGCCCTGCTCGCCGCGGGGCTTGTCTGGTTCCTCCGGCGTTCGCAGCAAAGCACGAACGCGGCGCGCACGGCGTTCACCTACCTGAAGCCGCAGCCGCGGGATCTCCGGCAGACGCTCACGCTCAACGGCACGATCAGTCCCGTTCTCTCGACCGACATCAAGTCCGAGGTCAACGGCCGCATCTCCGCCGTGCACGTCAATGCCGGTGACACCGTCAAGGCCGGCCAGCTCCTGGTCGAACTGGATGCCGGTTCGCTGCGTGCGCAAATCGACAGCGCCCGCCTCGGGATCGCCTCCGCGAAACTGCGCGTGACACGCGCCCGCCAGGAGTTCGATCGCATGACCACCCTCGGCAAGCGCGAGTTCGTCAACGCCAAGGAACTCGAGAACGCCGAGACCGACTACCAGCTCGCGAACAACGACCTTGAAATGCAGGGTGCGCAGCTCCGCGTCCTTGAGGACAACCTTAAGAAGACCTCCATCCTTGCGCCTTACGACGGCACGGTCCTCAACGTCGCGGCCCGCCTCGGGACGGTGGTCACCGGCGCCGAGAGCGGACGCGAGGGCAACACCTTGATGGAACTTGCCGACCTCACCCGGCTCCGGGTCGAGGCCAACATCAACGAAATCGACGTCTCGGCGATCAGCCTCGGCATGCCGGTGGACATCACCTTCGAGTCCGTGCGCGACCTGAAGGCCGCCGGGCGCATCACCTTTATCTCGCCTGCCGCCGCCCGCAGTGGCGGCAACGGCGGGGCGGGCGGCTCCCCGGGCGGCGGCGGCAATTCCTCCCGTGAATTCCCTTTGCAGATCTCCGTCGAGGAAGCCGGCTCGCGGGTGAAGCCCGGGATGACCGCACGCGTGCAGATTGAGACCGGCCGGGCCGTGCAGGCCCTCTCGCTTGAAATTGGCGCCGTGTTCATCGACTTCGAAACGGACGAGGCCTTCGTGTTTGTCCGCCAGCCGCCGGGCGAGCCGGTGAAGCGCAAGGTCGTCATCGGCGTGCGTGACGGCACCTACGTGGAAATCAAAGGCGGCCTCACCGCCGCGGAAGAGGTATCGCAACAGCGACCCTCGTCCGATCGTCGCAAGTCCACCGAGCGCGTCGCGAAAACCGACTGAGCCGCGATGTCCGCCGACGTCATCCGCTTTGCCGGCGTCTGCAAACGCTACCCGATGGGCGAGACCATCGTGAACGCGCTCGTCGACGCTTCGTTCACCATCCGCGAAGGCGATTTCGTTTCCATCCTCGGCCCGTCGGGCTCGGGCAAGTCCACGCTCATGCACCTGCTGGGCTTCCTCGATTCGCCGACGTCCGGGGAGATTTTGTTTGAGGACCGTCCGATTGCGGAAATTTCCCCCGACCAGCGGGCGCGCATCCGTGCCGAAAAAATCGGCTTCGTGTTCCAGGCGTTCAACCTGCTTCCCCGCATGGACGTGTTTGCGAACACGCGCCTGCCGCTCACGTATCATCCGCGTCCGCCGGCGGACGCCGCGGCGCGCATCTGGAACGCGCTTGAACTGGTCGACATGAAAAACCGCGCGCATCACCGCCCCGGCCAGTTGTCGGGCGGACAACGGCAGCGCGTGGCGATTGCGCGCGCGTTGGTGAACGAGCCGCGCATTCTCCTGGCGGACGAGCCCACGGGCAACCTCGACAGCCGCACCGCCGCGACGATCCTGGACCTGTTCACCGAGTTGAACCGGCAGGGGCGCACCATCGTGCTGGTGACGCACGACCCGAAGATCGCCGCGTATTCCCGGAGGCAGATCCACGTGATGGACGGGCGCATCATCCGCGACGACGCATGAACCTGTTCTCCGGCATCCTCAACGGACTCGGCGAGATCTGGGCGCACAAGCTGCGGTCATTTTTGACGATGCTGTGCGTGATGCTGGGCGTCATGTCGATGGTGGTGACCACGGGTTTAGTCGAAGGCATGTTCGCGAGCTGGAGCACCTCGCTCGAAGAAGGCGGCGGCGTGGAAAAAATTTCCGGCGTCCCCAAGGAGGTGGGCATGCGGCAGCAACCGTTCCGCGCGCTGTCGCCGGGCTTCACGCTGGACGACGAGCAGGCGTTGCGCCGGCTGCTGCCGGACCTTGCGCAGATCTCGCCGGAACTGGACGTGACGGTGAAGTTTCAACGCCGTGGCAAAAGCCACTCCGGCCGCCTGCAAGGCGTGCGGAACGACATTTTTGCGATCAACCGCTACGAGATCGAAGAGGGTCGGATGTTTGCCGATATCGACATGGCCGACCGGGCGGAGGTGATCGTGCTGGGCACGCAGGTCGTGGACGCGCTGTTCGAAAAGAATGAACCCGTGGTGGGCGGATGGGTGGAGGTGGACGGCCGGCCCATGCGCGTGATCGGCGTGCTCAAGCATTACGAAACGTTCTACGACGACTACAACGTGCTCGGCTGGAAGAACCAGATCGCGTTCGTGCCGATCACGACGATGCAGCATAAGCTCAAGCCCGGAGTGGCGTTGAGCTGGCTGAACATGAAGGCGGCAAGGCTTTCCCAAGTGGGCGAACTGGTTGACGCGGCGACTAACATTCTTGGGCACCGGCACCGCGGCATCGAGGATTTCAGGGTGAAGACCAACGAGGAGCAGCTCGCCTCCTTTGCGCGGACGAAGGCGAGTTTCTACTTTTTCGCGGCGGGCATTGCGGGAATTTCGCTGCTGGTGAGCGGAATCGGCATCATGAATCTCATGCTCGCCTCCATCAACGAGCGCGTGCGTGAGATTGGCATACGCAAGGCGCTCGGGGCGACCGGACGCAACATCTTCAGCCAGTTCGTGGCGGAGGCGGTGGCCTTGAGTCTTTTCGGAGGCATCCTGGGCGTGGGCGTGGCAGTGGGGGTCATCCTGATGCTCAAGGCGATGCTGCCTCCGGGATTGGCGCCGTTGTTGTCAGCCTCGGCTTTCGTGGTGGGCTTCACGTTCAGCGTGGTGGTCGGCATCATCGCGGGAATTTATCCGGCCCTGCAGGCGTCCAAGTTGGATCCAATCGACGCGCTGCGTTACGAATAGCCTCATGTCCGTTCATCAAGCCACGCTTGCAATCCACACGTCCGGCCAGGGCACGCAGGAGATCACCGATGCGGTTGCGCAGGAGGTGGCCCGCAGCGGGTTGAAGACGGGCGTCGTCACGATGTTTTGCCAGCACACGAGTTGTTCGCTCGTCATCATGGAAAACGCAGATCCGACGGCGCGGCACGATCTGGAAGCGTGGTTGAACCGTCTCGTGCCGGAGAACGACCGGCATTTTCAGCATACGCAGGAAGGGCCCGATGACATGCCGAGCCACATCAAGATGGCGCTTACGCGGACGAGCGAAAGCGTGCCCTTTGCGAAGGGCCGCATGCTCCTCGGCACCTGGCAGGGGATTTTCCTGTGGGAACACCGCCGCGCTCCGCATACGCGGCGCGTGGTGGTGACGGTGCTCGGGGAGTGATCCGTTGATCGGCAGGTCGTTGATGCATTCCCGGTCACCAATCAATAAGTTCGTAATACGAACTTATTGATTGGCCTGATCCTTGACGGATGCATTGAGGCGGTGGCCGAGCCATATCAACAATTGGAGTGTGCGTTCCGCGTCGGGCATTGCGGTATTGCGATCGAAATACTCGCCGACGCGGGCGCGATGAAGATCCAGTTCCCTCGCTAGGTTCGCACGATCACCCCGGCGTTTGAGGTGAGGTTTGACCGCGGCAGCAATCGCGTTCCAGAGGGGAGTCTCCGCGCTTGGCCGCAAGGTTGCTCCACGCCGCGAACGGGGTTTGCGGGCATCAACGCGTTTACGTGCTTCTTTCGCCAATTCACGCGCCGCCAGTTCGATCACTGCGGCAATGCCAAATAAGGCGGTTAAACGGGGGTGAGAGAAAGGTTCCATTCATTGTTCGTATTACGAACAAATAGGTCCGGGCAATACTCATTGAGAATATGGGCCGGCGGACAGGGGCGGGGGAGCGTTGGGGCGGGGTTTACGCCTTGGCTTTTTCGGCGGCGGCGGTGATGCCGCCGGGGAGGCAGGCGCCGCAGCCGTTCACGAAGAAGTCGTTGCCCTTGTTGTCCACCAGGATGAACGCGGGGAAATCGACCACGTCGATCTTCCACACGGCTTCCATGCCGAGTTCGGGGTATTCCAACACTTCGACTTTCTTGATGTTTTCCTTCGCGAGGATGGCGGCGGGTCCGCCGATGCTGCCGAGGTAAAAGCCGCCATGGTCCTTGCAGGCCTTCGTGACCTGCGGGCTGCGGTTGCCCTTGGCGAGCATCACCATCGAGCCGCCGAGCGATTGAAAGAGATCGACGTAGCTGTCCATGCGCCCGGCGGTGGTGGGGCCGAAACTGCCGCTCGCATAACCCTTCGGGGTCTTGGCGGGGCCGGCGTAGTAGACCGGATGGTTTTTGAAATACTCGGGTAACCCTTGGCCGGCATCGACGCGCTCTTTGAGTTTGGAGTGGGCGATATCGCGGGCGACGACGAGCGGACCATTGAGGAGCACGCGCGTGGTCACGGGATGCTTCGACAGCTCGGCGAGAATCGCGGGCATCGGCTGGTTGAGGTCGATGCGCACCACGTGGTCGTCTTTGATCGTGCGTTCGCTCGCGGGAATGAAGCGGCCCGGATTGGTTTCGAGCTTCTCGAGCCAGATGCCGCTTTTATTGATCTTGGCCTTGATGTTGCGGTCGGCGGAGCAGGAAACGCCGAGGCCGACGGGGCAGCTCGCGCCGTGACGGGGCAGTCGGATGACGCGCACATCGAGGGCGAAATATTTTCCGCCGAACTGGGCGCCGATACCGCTGCTTTGAGCAATTTTGAGGACGAGCTTCTCCGTCTCCAAATCGCGGAAGGCGCGGCCTTCGTTGTTCCCGGTGGTGGGGAGGTGATCGAGGTATTTGGCGGAGGCGAGCTTGACGGTTTTCAGGCAGGCCTCGGCGCTGGTGCCGCCGATGACGAGGGCGAGGTGGTAGGGCGGGCAGGCGGCGGTGCCGAGATAGGACAGTTTGTCGGTGACGAACTTTTCGAGGCCCTTGGGATTGAGCAACGCCTTGGTTTCCTGAAAGAGGAACGTCTTGTTGGCCGAGCCGCCGCCCTTGGCGACGAAGAGGAATTTGTAGTCGGAGCCTTCGGTGGCGTAGAGATCGATCTGCGCCGGCAGGTTGGTGCCGGTGTTGACCTCATTGAACATGTCGAGCGGAGCGGTCTGCGAATAGCGGAGGTTTTCCCTGGTGTAGGTTTCGTAGATGCCTTTGGAGATAAATTCGGCGTCGTTGGCGCCGGTCCAGACTTGCTGGCCTTTTTTGGCGACGACGGTGGCGGTGCCGGTGTCCTGACAGAAGGGGAGGATGCCTTCGGCGGAGATCTCGGCGTTCTTCAGGAGGGTGGTGGCGACGTAGCGGTCGTTGGCGGAGGCCTCGGGATCGTCGAGGATGGCGGCGACTTGTGCGAGGTGCTTGGGGCGAAGAAGAAAGGACGTGTCACGCATCGCCTGTTGCGCGAGGAAGGCGAGCACCTCGGGATCGATCTTGAGGATTTCACGGCCTTCAAAGCTCGTGGTGGAGACACCTTCGGTGGAGAGCAGGCGATACTCGGTGTCGTCAGGGCCGAGCGGGAACGGGTCTTGGTAGGAGAAAGCGGGCGTGGCCATAGGCGTGGTAGGTCGGAAAAGGTGAGCGGCAATTAGCCACAGTTCGCGAGCGAGGGACGACGAAAAACGCCGGGGGGAGGAATAATTAGCAAGATTTGCGCAGGGTGTAAGCGGGGCTGAAGAACGGATTTTTAACGCAAAGGCACGAAGGCGCAAAGTCCTCAAAGAACGGGGTGCCCGTAATCCAACCCATCTTTGCGTCCTGGCGTCTTTGCGTTAATGGATTGATTCACTCAAACGATTTTCAGCTTGGGCAGATCCTGGCCGTCGATGAGGCCGGTGGGTTTGCCTTTCGCATCCACGACGATCAGGTCGTCGATTTTGTGGGCTTCGAACAGGCGCAGCGCGTCCACTCCGAGGGCTTCTTCAGCCACGGTCTTGGGCGAACGGGTCATGAAGGAGGCGACCGGCTTTTCCAGAAAATCGTCGCTGGTGAGCGCGCTGCGGCGGAAGTCCCCATCGGTGAAGATGCCCGTGAGTTTTCCCGACTTGGGGTGGACGATGGCGATGCTGCCGCTCTTGGCTTTGGTCATCGCGAGAATCGCCTCCTGCGTGGTGGCCTTCTCGGTCACGATCGGCAGGCGGGCGCCGCTGCGCATGATGTCTTTGACGCGGAGCAGGAGGACGCGCCCCAGATTGCCGGCGGGATGGAACTTGGCGAAGTCGTCGCGGGTGAGACCGCGTTCTTCGAGGAGAACCATGGCGAGGGCGTCGCCGAGCGCGAGGGCGGCGGTGGTGCTGGCGGTGGGTGCCAGCCGGAGCGGGCAGGCCTCTTTAGGAACACGATAGATGAGTTGCAGGTCGGTGTTTTTCGCGAGATCGGAGCCGGGGTTGCTGGTGAACGCCACGGTGCGCAGGCCGAGACGGCGAAACCCGGGGATGAGACGGAGGATTTCCTCGGTCTGCCCGCTATTGCTGAGAAGAAAGACGAGGTCGCCCTCGTTGCACACGCCCAGGTCGCCGTGCAGCGCCTGGGTGGAATCGAGAAAGCAGGTGGAGAGGCCGGTGCTATTGAACGTGCCGACCAGCTTGTTGGCGATATGGGCCGATTTGCCGACACCCGTGAAGATGAGTTTGCGCCCGGCACTGCTGGTCGTTTGCACCGCGCGGGCCACGTCAACGAACTTCCCATCCAGTTCGCGGGCAGTGGCCGTGAGGGCTTCCTGTTCGATTTTGATGCAGGCGCGGGCGCGACTGAGGACGGTTTTGGAGTCGAGGGCCATTTAGGGTTTGAGTCGTCGGACGGTCTGCGAGACTTAGAAGCAACTTTTTTCCGTTCAAACCATTTCACCCGCCACCGATGAGGTTCAGTCTTATTCCGCTTTGTCTGTGCGTGCTCGCGACATTGTTTTTTTCCACCGGTTGCGGGCGTTATGAGTCGTCTCCATTCACCGCCGAAATCGACGAGCCCGGCTACCGGCGCGGCAAGGATCTGCTGCGTCAGGCGCGCAATCAGGAGGCATTGGCATCGTTCCTTAAAGTGGTCGAAAAACGCGGCGACGACGCGCCCGAGTCGCACCTCGAACTCGGCATTCTTTATCAGCAGCACATCAAGGATCCGATCGCCGCGATCTATCACTATCGCAAGTTCCGCGAGTTGAAGCGCAATTCACCGCAATCGGACCTCGTTCGCCAGCGCATCGACGCCGCCACGCGGGAGTTTGCGCGGACGTTGCCCGGGCAGCCGATGGACAACCAGATCGACCGGCTCGATCTGCTGGAAAAAATGGACCTGCTTCAGCGCGAAAATCTCCAGTTGAAGGAGCAGCTCATCGCGTTGCGCACCCAAGCGGTGAACGCACCGCGTCCGTCCCCCACGCCTGCGCCGGCACCGGCGCCTTCCGCCGGCAACGCCGAGCCCCTGGCGCCGCTCGCGATCGACGTGAGCGATTCCCCCATTTCCGCCGCGCCTGAGCCGGAGCCGGCTCCCGCCGATGTTCCTGCGCTTCCGACGCCGGCCGCCACGCGTCCGGTGCCTGTTGTGCCCACGCCGCCTCCCGCGGTCGCTGGCCGCCGTTATGTGGTGCAGCGGGGCGACTCCCTGTTCGCCATCGCCAAGAAACATTATGGCACGGCCAACAATGCGCGCGTGCAATCGATCCTCAACGCCAACCGCGGCGTGCTGCCCAACTCCGGGGCGCTTCAGCCGGGGATGACGTTGATCATTCCCTGACGCAGATTCCCGTCTCATCGGCGCTTTTTTTTCCATGCCGCGCACCTCCCGCCGCACGTCCGTTTTCACCGAGTCGCTCATCCGGGAGATGTCGCGCGTCGCCGCGCAACACAAGGCGATCAACCTCTCGCAAGGGTTTCCCGATGGCGATCCGCCCGCCGCGCTCGTGCAGGCGGCCAAGGATGCGATGGATGCCGGCCGGCACCAATACGCCGTCACATGGGGTTCTCCGGAACTGCGTGATGCGCTCGCTGAAAAACTGACGCGTTTCACCGGGCTTCCGGTCGATCCGCTGCGGGAATTGGTCGTCACTTGCGGCGCCACCGAGGCGATGCTCGCCGCGGTGATGACGGTATGCGATCCGGGCGACCGCATCGGGATGTTTTCGCCGTTCTACGAGAACTATAACGCCGACGCCATTCTCAGCGGTGCGGTCGCGGTGCACGTGCCGCTGCATCCTCCGCATTATCGTTTTGACCCGGCCGAGTTGCGCGCGGCGTTTGCGGGCAACGGCGGGTTGAAGGCGTTTATCCTCTGCAACCCGTCCAACCCATGCGGACGTGTTTTCACGCGGGAGGAGCTGTTGCAGATCGCCGCGCTGGCCGAGGAGTTCGACACGTTTGTCATCACCGACGAAGTCTACGAGCACCTCGTGTTCGACGGGAGAAAACACGTTTATTTCGCCACGCTCCCGGGCATGGCGGCCCGCACGCTTTCGGTGTCTTCGCTGTCGAAGACGTTTTCGATCACCGGCTGGCGTCTGGGTTACCTGCAGGCCGCGCCGGAGATCATCGCACAGGCACGCAAGGTTCACGATTTCCTCACGGTCGGCGCGGCGGCTCCGCTGCAGCATGCGGTGGTCACGGCCTTGCAGTTTCCCGCGAGCTACTACGAGGCGTTGTGCGCCGAGTATCAGGCCCAGCGTGATGTGTTGCTCGGCTACCTCGATCAGACGGGGCTCGCCTACACGCGACCCGAGGGGGCGTATTTTGTGATGCTCGACATTTCGCCTTTTGGGTTCGCGAGCGACGTGGAGTTTTCACACTGGATGGCAAAGGAGATCGGCGTCGCACCGGTGCCCGGGTCGAGTTTTTTTGCCAGCGGCGAGAACCGCTACGTGCGGCTTAACTTCGCCAAGAAGCCGGCGACGTTGCATGCGGCTGGCGAGCGTCTGCTCAAGCTGAAGCGCGGGTGAGCCGCCTGGGCCGGGCGGGGCGGCCAGCCGGCTATCATGTCCTCGATATTTAAACCGCCGGAATGGGTAGCGACTGCCGCGTGATGTGATTAGCTTGTTCGTCATGACATCCGACGAACCTCCTTCGGAAAACGTCGCCCGTCACTCCGAACCTGCCCAGGCATGGGTGCCGCCGGAGCCGGTTTCCCTGCGGGTGATCGCCGGCATGCCGGCGTCGCCGGGAATGGTGATCGCTCCTCTTTTTTGCTTCCGTGCCGAGTTGCTCGCAGTCGAGGATGAACCCGGCGAGCCGGCGGCGGAACGTCTCCGTCTCGATCGCATCATCGCCGAGGCCCATGCCGAGCTGCAGCGGCTGAGTGACGATGCCGATGCCTGCCCCGGGCCGGCTCACGCGGGGATTTTCAAAGCCCATCAAGCGCTCCTTGCCGATCCCGAATTGCTTGCCGAGGTCGGCGCGCTCATCGACGAGAACCACGGTGCACCCTGGTCGTGGCAGCAGATCATCGACCGTCGTGTGGACGCGGTCGGCCGTTCTCAAAACGAGCGGCTCGCCGGACACGCCGTGGATCTGACCGACATCGGGCAACGCGTATTGCGGCTGTTTTCCGGTGTCGTGAAACACGGGCCGGAACTGCCGCCGGGCGAGTGGATTCTTGCAGCGGACGATCTCGCGCCTTCCGACATGATCCGTTTGGACGCCAAAAGAATCGTCGGACTGTGCACGGCATCCGGCGGTCCGACTTCCCATACGGCGATCATTGCCCGCGCCCGCGGCATTCCGGCCGTGGTGGCCGCGGGGAGTGACGTTTTTTCGCTGACCACCGGGGCGCCTGCCATCCTGGATGGCGATGCGGGCCGGCTTTATCCCAACGCCGATCAGGGCTCTTTGGCTTCCGCGAGAGCCTTTCAGGCCGATCTTGCACGGAGGCAGGCGCTCGCCGATGCCGGGCGCTTTCGTCCCGCGTTGCTGACGGACGGCCACCGCGTCGAAATCGGCGCGAACATTGGCGCGGTCGACGAAGCTTCCTCCGCCGTTGATGCCGGCGCCGAGAGCGTCGGGCTGCTGCGCACGGAGTTCTTGTTTCTTTGCAGGGAAAACGCGCCGGCCGAGGAGGAGCAGTTTCTCGCCTATACGGGAATAATGCATGCACTCGGCGGACGGCCGCTGATCATCCGGACGTTCGACGTCGGCGGCGACAAGGTGGCGCCCTATCTTGATCTCGCAAAGGAAGAGAATCCGTTTTTGGGGATGCGCGGCGTTCGTCTGTCATTGAGGCATGTGGATGTATTCAAAATTCAACTGCGGGCGATCTATCGTGCGGTCGCGACTGCCGGTGCGGGTGCGGTGAAGATCATGTTTCCAATGGTGACGACACTGGAGGATTTCCGTGCCGCGAAAGCGCTCGCCGAAACCGTGCGCGCCGGACTGGGGGCTCCGGCGTGCGATGTCGGCATGATGATCGAGGTGCCCTCGGCCGCGCTCATGGCCCGGGAATTTGCCCGCGAGGCGGATTTTTTCTCGATCGGCACCAACGATCTGACGCAATACGCCCTCGCGATTGACCGGGAGCATCCTGAACTCGGCAAGGAGGCTGATGCGTTGCATCCCGCCGTGCTGCGGCTGGTCGACCAGGCTGTGCGTGGCGCCGGGGCGGAGGGGAAATGGGTCGGGGTCTGTGGCGGTGCGGCGAGCGATCTTCTGGGGGCCATGATCCTGACCGGGCTGGGAGTCACGGAGCTCAGCACGAGCGTTCCCGCCCTCGCCAACGTGAAAGCGTGCTTGCGCGGCCATTCCCTGACCGCGCTTCGAGGGCTGGCGCGGCGCGCACTTGCCTGCTCGACCGCGGCCGAGGTTCGGGCACTCTCGGTCTGATCGCTTCCACTTTGGCCTTTATGCATTCCAGCATCACCACGCTCACGCTCAACCCCGCGATTGATCGCACCGTGACGATCCCCGGCTTCACGGCGGGCGCGGTCAATCGGGTCGAGCGCGTCAGCGACCGGGCGGGGGGCAAGGGGATCAATGTTGCCGCCATGCTGGCAGCGCATGGGTTCAAGGTTGCCGCGATGGGTTTTCTTGGGAGGGACAATCTCGTTCCGTTCACCGCCTTGTTTGCCGCGAGTGGCATCGAAGACCGTTGTCTGCGTCTGCAGGGCCAGACCCGCGTCGGCATCAAGGTCGTTGATCCGGTAAGCCATGAGACCACCGACATCAATTTTCCCGGGCTTGCGCCCTCGGCGTGGGATCTCACGTCCCTGCGCGAGCAGCTTGCCGGGCTTTCCGGTGGTTGGTGCGTGATTGCCGGAAGTCTTCCGCCAGCCGTCGGGCCGGGCGTCTACCGTGAGTTGATCGCGCTGCTCAAGGCGAACGGCGTGCGCACGGTGCTTGATTCCAGCGGCGAAGCGTTGCGCGAGGCGCTCTTCGCGGCGCCCGACATCGTCAAACCCAACACCCATGAGTTGAGTGCGCATCTGGGCCGCCCGATGTCCACCGAGCGCGAGGTCATCGCAGGCGCTCGCGAATTGCTGGCAGGCGGGGTGAAGCTGGTGGTCGTCTCGCGTGGAGCCGACGGTGCCTGCTTCGTGACCACCGAAGAGGTCATCGTGGCGCGACCTCCGGCGGTCACAGTGCACAGCACGGTGGGCGCGGGCGATGCGATGGTCGCGGGCGTGGTCGCCGCGCAAATCCTCGACCTGTCGCTCGGTGAATGTGCGCGGCTGTCGACCTCGTATGCGCTGGCCGTGCTCACGCGCACGGAGAGCGGGTGCGACCTGGGCACCGCCTCCAAGGCATTCCTGGGCCAGGTGGAGATCACCGCTTGTTCCTAGGGATTTTTTGGCTCTAACAAAGGAGGGGGCCAATTCGCCCCGCGGACTCCGTTGCATCTTTGGGCCGGGTGGCCACTCTCAGCCGTGACGCCCATCCATGGATACTCCCAAAGCCCGCAACCGTCTTCCCTTCGTCTCCACGCTCGTTGAAACCTTCGGATTCAGTCCGGCGCTGGCTTCGGTGATCGCCTGCTTCCTGGCGTTGGTGTGTCTGCTGGCCGTCGTCTGGGTCGTTCGCTCAGCGCCGCCGCGCACACTCGTCCTCACCAGCGGGCCCGAGGGCAGCTCCTTTCAGCGTTGGGCCGGCGCTTACCAGAAGGCCCTCGCCAAACATGGCGTGACGCTGGAAATCCTGCCGTCCGCCGGCTCGCTCGACAATCTCCAGCGTCTGCAATCGACCGACCGACGGGTGGACATCGGCTTTGTTTCGGGCGGGGTGAGCAAAGAGGAAAACCTGGAGGGACTGGTGTCGCTGGGAAGCGTGGGCTACCAGCCGTTGTGGATTTTTTATCGCGGGGCCGCGCCGATCTCCCGGCTTTCTCAACTGGCCGGCCAGCGAATCGCGGTGGGCGTCAACGGCAGCGCCACTCGAGCACTTGCGCTTCTTTTGCTCCAGGCCAACGGCATCACCGGAGCGCCGACGACATTTGCGGACCTTGAAGCTGACGCGGCGGCGGAAGCCTTGCTGCAGGGCAAGCTCGACGCGGTGTTCCTGATGGGGGACTCGGCTTCGATGCAGACGCTGCGCAACCTGGTGCGCACGCCGGACGTCCAGTTGTTCAGTTTTACGCAGGCGGATGCCTACGTTCGCCGGAACGCCTTCCTCAATAAAATCGAGTTGCCGCAAGGTTCGATGGATCTGGGCAAAAACCTGCCTTCGCAGGATGTCGTCCTGGTCGGCCCGACCGTGGAACTCGTCGCCCGTGAAGGACTCCATTCGGCGCTCTCGGACCTGTTGCTGGACGTGGCGAAACAGGTTCACGGGCGCGCGAACCTGATGCAGAGGCGAGGTGAGTTCCCTGTGCTGGTCGAACACGAGATTCCGCTCAGCGACGACGCGGTGCGCTACTATAAATCGGGCAAGGGATTGCTCTATCGCGCGGTGGGTTCCTTCTGGGTCGCCAGTTTGCTCAATCGTCTTCTGGTGGCCGTGGTGCCGTTGGTGCTGGTGCTCTTTCCGGCCTTCCGGCTGCTGCCGGTGATGTATCGGCTCAGCATCCAGCTGCGCCTTTACCGCTGCTATCGTCCGCTGCTGCGTCTTGAGCGCGAGAGCTTTGGACCGCTGACGTCTGCACGCGTTCAGGAGCTGCTCCAGGAACTCGACGAGATCGAGGCATCCGTGAATCGCGTGAAGGTGCCGGCGTCGTTCGCGGATCGTTTTTACTGGCTGCGAAGCCATGTGGCGTTCGTGCGTGGACGATTGAATTCAGCGGCGACAACATAGGTGGTTCCGGCGTTCGGTTAGAGATATTCCCCGCCCCCGTTGAGGATTATTTCCGGGCGTCGTCTTGGCATGGAAAACCCGTCCAAGCAGACCAAGAGCACCCCATGGTTAAAGGCCGGCGCCCGGTGTAGAGTCGGGTTCTCCAATGCCATCCCCAGGCACTTTTTCGCAATCAGGGTCGGGGCCCAGGCATTCATTTCAGTCCTCAAACGAAACTTGCTTATGAAATCGCCCAACTCTCCCTCCACGCCCCCTTCTTCAGAATCTTCGGCCGCTCCGTCATTGTCCCAAGGCGGAACGCCCGACGCACCCCGGTTCGACACCAGCTCGGTCAAAGAAATGGCGGGTGACGCGAAACGCGCCGCAGGCAGCGCGCTCAGCCAGGCCAGGGAACGGGCTGCGAGCATGGCGGAGGAGCAAAAGCAGTCGGCCGCCGCGCACATCGGCCGGTATGGCACGGCACTGCGTGATTCCGCGCGATCCGTCGAGGACGAGGATCCCAACGTGGCTTACTTTGCCAACCGCGCCGCGGAACGGATTGAACGGATCGCCGATTACATCCGGTCGACCGATCTCACCGGATTGCGGCATGACGCCGAAGACCTGGCCCGCCGCCATCCGGCGTTGTTTATGGGCGGCATGTTCATTGCGGGAATCGTGCTGGGCGGTCTGGTGAAAACCTCCGCCAAGGCGATCCGCGAAGGCAGCGCATCGTCCGTCGATACCGACGAATCCTATGGCGACCACCCCGACCTCATCGCGAGCCAGCCCTCCGGCTTCTAACCCTCTCATCCCATGAATCACGCTCCCACCACCACAAGCACCGTCGGGTCGCTGCTCGCCGAGTTGAAGGAGGAGTCGACGACCTTGCTCCGCCAGGAGATCGCCCTTGCAAAAGCCGAGCTCAACGAAAAGGCGGAGCGCGTCGGCAGAAACACCTTCGAACTGGCCTTGGGCGGCGCGCTCGCCTACTCGGGCCTGATTATTTTGCTGATCGGTCTTTCCCTGCTGCTCAGCCACGTGTTCACCCGGTTCGGGGTGGCCGTGGAGACGGCGGTCTGGCTCGGTCCCATTGTGGTCGGCCTTCTGGTCGCCCTCGCCGGCACGATCATGCTGGTGAAGGCAAAAAAAATCATGAGCGCCGACAGACTGTTCCCCAGCGAGACCGTCGAGTCCCTCAACGAGGACAAGCGGTGGATTCAACATAAACTTTCTCAACACCACTCATGAAATCTCAAAGCGATTCCCGCCCCGACGAGACCGAAGCGATCCGTGCCGAAATCGACACAACCCGACATCGCATGGGTGAAACGATCGATGCACTGGGCCGGCGCCTCAAAGGCCGGCACCTGCTCGACGAGGCTCTGCACTTACTTCGCAAACAACAGGAGAACGGAAACATGACTAAATTAAAAAACAGGATCAGTGAATCGGCCGGCACCGCGTATCACTCCGTCGTCGACACCATCAAATCAAACCCGGTCCCGGTGGCGCTGGTTGGCGCCGGCGTGGGCTGGATCATCTACGAACGCGTCCGTTCGCAGCAGGCAGGCTCCGAAATCAAATTTGAGGAGAACCGCACCCTTCGCCCCTATGAAAACGCGTTTTCACCCGGTGCGGCGGCCGGTGCCTGCGGGGGGCCGATTTCGGAATCCCAAGGGTGGGCGCGGAGCGGGGCGTCGTCCGCCGGTGGCAAAGTGTCCCGTGCGGCCCAGGCTGTTCAGCAGAAGGCGACCGAGATCCGTGATCGCCTGCGCGAGACCGGAATAGAGGCGGGGGAAAAGACGCGCCAGGTTTACGAAAAGGGCCGTGAACGTGTGACCACGGCGGTCGAGGAGCATCCGCTCCAGAGCGGGCTCGCGTTTCTTGCGCTGGGCGTGGTTGCCGGTTTGCTTCTGCCGACGCCGCAACGGATGCGCGCAAGGTTGGAGCCGAAGGCTCGCGAGCTGAGCGAACGCGTTCAGGAAAAGGCTCGGGATCTGGTGAATCGGGGCTCCCAAGTGGTGAAGAGTGCCACCGAAGCCGCCAGGCAGGAGGCAAAAGCACAGGGGCTTACGTCTGACAAAGGCAAGTCCGGTCAATCTTCCGAGGAAAAAGTCCTCACGCCGGGTGCCGTGTCCTCGGCCTAGGACCGGCCGGCGTGTGACTCCTCGAGCGGGTGGGGCTGGCGTTTGCGTCGCGCTTCTTTCCTGCATGCGGCGGTAAAGCAGGCGCGTCGCAAGCGACGGCCCTATCGATTCACTTCCGCCGGCTTACGCGATGGCGTGCCCGTGCCCGCAGTCACGGTTTGGAACCGAGCTTGCGGAAGAGCAGGTAGAGGCCGAAGGCAAGGGCGAAGCCGACGAACCAAGCCTGATTGTAGAGTGTAAGGAAAAAGGCCGGCATGGAGGCCGCGGGAAAATGATTGGGCGCGGCGACCGAGAGGAATCCGGGGATGTTGGGCAGGACGGCCAGAAGGAGCGCGCCGAGACCCGCGAGGCTGAAGCCGCGGGTGAAACGATAAGGGCCGTTCGGGTCGTAGAGGCCGGCGACGTCGAGGTGCTTTTTACGGACGATATAATAGTCGGCGATCATGATGCCGGCGATCGGACCGAGGAGCGCGCCGTAGCCAATGAGCCAGGTGAAAATGTAGCCGTTGGGGAGTGAAAGAAGTTTCCACGGCATCATAAGCACGCCGAGGAGCGAGGTGATCACGGCGCCGGTTTTGAAACTGATGTAACGCGGGGCGAGATTGGAGAAATCGTTGGCGGGGGACACGACGTTGGCGGCGAGATTGGTCGAGAGCGTGGCGACGATGAGGGCCAGCAGGGCGAGCACGCAGAGGAGCGGGTGATGGAAGCGGGCCAGCAGTTGCACCGGATCCCAGATGGCTTCGCCGAAAACGACGACGGTCGCGCTGGTGACGACGATGCCGATGAAGGAGAACAGCACCATGGTGGGCGGCAGGCCGATGGCTTGTCCGGCGATTTGGGCGCGTTGGTTTTTGGCGAAGCGGGAGAAGTCCGGGATGTTGAGCGAGAGCGTGGCCCAGAAGCCGACCTGGGCGGTGAGGCTGGCGCCGAAGACGGCCCAGAACGCCGCGGGCGTCGCGAACCTGGCCGGTTGCGCAAAGATGGGACCAAAGCCGTCAGCGGCGGTGTAGGCCCAGGCGACGAGGGCGCCGCCAACGAGGAGGAGAAAGGGTGCGCTCAGGGCTTCGAGCCACTTGATCGCGTCCATGCCGCGGAGAATGATGACGACATTGATGACCCAGAAGAGGAGAAAGGCGGCGAGTTGTCCGACGGAGATTCCGAGGCCGGGAAGGGCGGTCGCGGAGGCGGGGTCGAATTTGAAGAGGATGGCGCTGATTCCGTAAATGGCGGCGCCACCGAGCCAGGTTTGAATGCCGAACCAGCCGCAGGCGACGAGTCCGCGGAGAATGGCGGCGAGGTTGGCGCCGCGCGTGCCAAAGCTGGCGCGAAGGAGAACGGGAAAGGGAATGCCGTAGGCGGTGCCGGGGTGGGCGTTGAGGGTCATCGGAATGAGCACGATGACGTTGCCCAGAAAAATGGTGAGGAGGGCCTGCCACCAGTTCATGCCGCTGCCAATCAGGTTGCCGGCCATCATGTAGGTGGGGATGCACACGGCCATGCCGACCCAGAGTGCGGCGACGTGCCACGTGCCCCACGTGCGGCGTTCGAAAGCGACAGGAGCGAGATCGGGGTTGGTGAGGGGATTGGATGCGAAATCGCTCATGAAGAATCGGTGGCTCGATTTGAAAGGGTGGGGGCTGGCGGGAGCAGCGGTGTAGCGTTCGTCAAAGGCGTCTACCCTGGGCGCTGCCGGCGGATTGATTATCTTCGCACCGCTGAAAAACACAGCACCGGGGCGCTTGCCACGAACCCGTCCCAGTCAAGCGTGCGGTCTTGTGGTGTCAGGATTGAGAGATCGGCCTGCAACGGATACCAGGCGAAGTCCTCCAGTCCTGCCCCGGCCAGCTCCGTGGCATGGGCCTGCGGGTCCAGATAAAAGTTGTCGAAATGGAAGGTATGGTCGTCCTGAAAAAACGTGTAGGTGATCGCGGTGCCGTTCACGAGCGATGCGCCGGGTTGCAGGCTTTTCACGAAACCAAACGGGCGGGTGGCGGTGTAGCGCTCGGGCGCGTGCGCGGGATTGTTATTGATACCGACAAACCGGCCGCCGGGTCGCAGGTGCTTCGTGATCGCCCGGGCAAAGGCGGCCAGTTCGTCCAGCGAGCGAGCGTAGTTGAGCAGGTAGGCGGCGAAGACGATGTCGAAGGTTTCGCCGAGTTCGAGGTCCTGGGCTGCGCCCACATGGTAATCGATGCCGAGCGGCCGGGCGGTTTCTTCGGCGCGCGCGAGGTCAATCATGCCCGAGGATAGATCCACGCCGACGACTCGCGCCGCGCCGCGTTCACGCAGGCGGCGGCTATAAATGCCGTCGCCGCAGGCGAGGTCGAGCACGCGTGCGCCACGGATATCACCCAGCAGATTGAACAATGAGTGGACTTCGACGGCGATCCGCCACGGGGCGAATTTTGACTTCTTGTAATCGGCGGCGATGGAATCGTATTCAGCCATAAGTAGGAGTCGCTCACGTGAGCGGTATGGCGGGAATAAGGCGGTTTACGGACGAAATGACGACAGCGATAATGATGAGCCGGCCATCTTTTTGACGCGCTCTTTCGGGAATCGCAGGCTATGCGCACCCGCGTCCATTCGCATAATCATGAAAATGAGGACGGATCGGGGCGAGTGAAGGACTCGTTTACATCCTGTCTTGTATGCACGGCGGATTCTCCGTGAAGTTCTCGCCGCTCGAATGCCGTCACCCCGCCTTCATGTCCTTCCCTGGAACCAGCCGCTGGTTCACGCCGTCACGGCCTGGCTGGCACGTGGTTGGGCGGGCGAAGGTCCGCTCGACCTTTCCGACACGCTTGTGATCACGCCCACCCGGCAGGCCGGACGGCGTTTGCGCGAGGCGCTTGCCGGTTACGCGGCGGCGCGGCGCCAGGCGGTGTTTCCCCCGCGGGTAATCATGCCCGAGGCGCTTGCAGCGCTCGATGCGCCGGCCGCCGGGATCGCTTCGAAGACCGAGGCGCTGCTCGCGTGGACGGAGGTCCTGCGCGACATCGACCTGGATGCATTTCGTGAGGTGTTCCCGGTTGATCCCCCGGTGCGCACGTTTGCATGGGCGGCGCGGCTGGCGCGTGAATTTCAACGGCTGCAGGTAACCCTCACTGAAAATGGCCTGAGGATGGCCGATGTGGCGGTGCGCGCCGGCGGAGATTTCCCCGAAGTCGAGCGCTGGCGTCAGCTCGGCAGGCTCGAGAGCGCGTGCGATGGAGCCCTGGCCGCGCGGGGACTGCGCGATCTCCAGGCGGCGAAAATTGCTTTTTCGAAAAATCCAGCGGCGCCCGCCGGGGTGCGCCGCATCGTCGTGGCCGGCACGCCCGATCCGATGCCGATTGCGGTGAACGTGCTGGCAATTCATGGGACGAGGGGACTTCCGATCGACGTGCTGGTGTCGGGGCCGGCGGCCGGAGGGGATTATGCAGGTTTGTTTGACGACTGGGGACGTCCGGTGGCGACGGCGTGGGCGGCGCGGACTTTTGAGCTGACGGATTTTGAACGGCGCGTGCGACTATGCGCGGATCCGGCGGCGCAGGCGGACATGATTGTGTCATGCGCGTCTGGATACGAGATTCCCGGTGGCCGGCTGGGCGTGGGGGTTGCGGATGCCGAGGTTTTGCCCTCTCTGGAAAACGGGCTGGCGCGCGCGGGCGTTCCGGCGTTCAACCCCGAGGGGCGGCCGCTGCGAACGGAGGCATTGCACACTTTGCTTTCGGCGCTGGCGGATTTGGTCAGGGATCCGTCATTTGCCACGGTGGCGGCGTTGTTGCGTTGCCCGGATATGCTGCGCTGGCTGGACGGGTCATCGTCGCGTTTGCTGGCCGCGCTGGACGAACTGCACACGGAGCATTTGCCGCCGACGCTGGCGGCGACACGGATTCATGCGAACGGTCGCGCTGCCTGGAATGACCTGGCGGTGGCGCTGGAGTCGGTTGTGCGGTTGAGGTCGGCACTGCTTGACGGGGATTTCCCCGGAAATGTGCGGGGGGTGTTGTCGGAAATTTTCAAGGCCCGCCGTTTTGATCTGGGAAATCCCGAGGATGCGCGTGCGGTCGAGGCGGCCCAGGCGTGGGGGGAGGTGTTGACGGAACTGGAAGCGGCGGCGGACCGGTTTCCAGGGCTGGAACCGGCGGACGTATGGGAGCTGTCATTGCGCGCGCTGGGCGACAGCCAGCGATTCGACGACAAGCCGGACGGAGCGGTGGAGTTGCAAGGCTGGCTGGAACTGTTGTGGGACGATGCCCCGCACCTGATCGTGGCGGGTATCAACGACGGGCGGGTGCCCGACGCGGTGGTGGGCGATGCGTTTTTGCCGGAGGCATTGCGCGAGCGGCTGGGACTCAAGACCAACGCCGGCCGCTTCGCACGCGACGCCTACCTGTTGCAAGCGCTGGCGGCGTTTCGCGAAGGCGGGCGCGGACGGCTTGATTTGCTGGTGGGCAAGACATCCGCGGCGGGAGATCCGCTGCGACCCTCGCGGCTGTTGTTTCTGTGTCCGGACGACGAACTGCCGGAGCGGGTGGCGTTTTTGTTCAAGCCGGCGGAAGCGGAGCGTCCGAATCTGGCGTGGCGCCGTGCCTGGAAACTGGCTCCGAGCACGGATGCAAAAATCGAGCGGCTTTCGGTCACCGCATTTCGCGATTATCTGAAGTGTCCGCTTCGTTTTTATTTGAAGCATGGGTTGCGCATGCAGGCGGTGGACCCGCACAAGGCGGAACTCGATGCGATGGATTTTGGGAATCTGTGCCATGCAGCGTTGGAGGCGATGGGACGGACGGATTCGCCGGTGCGCGATTGCACCGATGCGGGCGTGCTGCGGGGATTTCTCCTGGAGGAACTCGAGCGGACGGCGCGTGCCCGCTATGGCGACATGCCGGTGCTGCCGCTGGTTGTGCAACTCGAGTCGGCCCGGCAGCGATTGTCCAAAGTCGCCGACGTGCAGGCGCAATTGCGCGCCGATGGCTGGGTGATCGAGCGCACGGAGTGGACATTTGAATTTTTATTGGAAGGTCTGCCGGTGCGCGGGAAGATCGACCGGATCGACCGCAATGAACTCACGGGTGAAGTGAGGGTGCTGGATTACAAGACCTCGGACACGCCGGTGAATCCGGAGGACGCGCATGTGCGTGCACCCAGGCGAAACGAGGACATGGAGGCGGTGCCGGCGTATGCGCGTTTTGAAGCGGGAGGCGGAGAGATGATTTGGATCGACCTGCAACTGCCGCTTTATCTGAAGGCGGTGGAGGCGGAGTTTGGGCATGCGGTGGGGTGCGGGTATTTTAACCTGCCGAAGGCGGCGGGGGAGACGGGAGTGGCCTTGTGGAACGGATACGATTCCTCGTTGCAGGCGGCGGCGATAGGTTGCGCCGAAGGCGTGGTGCGGGCCGTGCAGGCACGGCGGTTCTGGCCGCCGGCGGAACTCCCGGCCGACTACGACGACTTCGCCGTGTTGTTCCAGCAGGGCGCCGCGTTGAGCGTGGCGTGGGAGGCGGAGGCCAAAGCATGAAGACGCTTGGTCACAAGATGATCCTGGCCTCGGCGGGCTCGGGAAAAACCTATGCACTCACCAATCGGTTTGTGCAGTTGCTGGCATGTGGCGCACCGCCGGAGCGGATCGTGGCGCTGACGTTTACGCGCAAGGCGGCGGGCGAATTTTTCGACGAGATTCTGAACAAACTGGCGCGAGCGGCGTGTGATTCCAAGGAGGCCGCCCGCATCGGTGCGGAGATCGGGGAACCGCAATTGGGGCCGGCTGATTTCCTGCGAATGCTGCGCGCGATGGTGAGAGCGATGCACCGGTTGTCGTTGGGGACGCTGGACGGTTTTTTTGCCCGTGTGGTGCGGGCGTTTCCGCTGGAGCTGGGATTGGGCGGCGACTTCGAAATTTTACAGGAACATGGTGCGCGGCTGGAACGGCAGCGGGTGTTGAGGCAGTTGTTTGCGCGCACGGGCGGCGAACTGGAGGGTGCGCAGCGGGAGTTTGTGGAGGCGTTCAAGCGCGCCACGTTTGGCGCGGAGGAGAAACGACTGGCGGCACGGCTGGACCAGTTCATCGATCTGCACCAGGAGGTTTATCTCAGCGCCCCGGATGGCGAAGCATGGGGGAATTCGTTGCGCATCTGGCCGGAAAAATCGGTCTGGCTGGAGCCTGCGGGTGATATCAAAGGGGCGGCGGCAATGCTGAGAAACTGGGCGTCAGGAGCCTGCCTGAACGAAAAACAACGCGACCGTTGGGAGGATTTTCTGGAGGCATTCGATGCCTGGGCACCCGGTGCGATGCTGCCGGCACCGCTGGAGTATGTATTGAAAAAGGCGGTGGAGGCGTGGACGGCAGTCTGCGACGGAACGGCTGAACTGGTGATCGAGAGAAAGAAGCAAACGCTTACGGCCGACGCCTGCGCGGCGCTGGCGGTGCTCACGCGCACCGTGATCGGCGGCGAATTAAAACGGCGGTTGGAAGTGACCCGAGGGATTCACACGGTATTGAAGGGCTACGAAGCGATTTATCACGATCTGGTGCGACGCGCGGGAAAGCTTACATTTGCGGATGTGCAACGGTTGTTGATGCCGGACGCCGGCCATGGTTTTTCGGGGCAGGGGGCACCGAGGCTTACAAGTGGCGATGCAGAAACGGAAGACGGGCGGCTTCTGGTGGACTGGCGCTTGGATGCAAAATTTGATCACTGGCTGCTGGATGAATTCCAGGACACGAGCCACGGACAGTGGAGTGTGTTGCGCAACCTGATCGACGAGGTGGTGCAGGATCCCGAAGGGCGGAGGAGCTTCTTTTATGTGGGCGACGTGAAGCAGGCGATCTATGCGTGGCGAGGCGGAGACCCGCGGCTGTTTCGCGAAATTTTCGACTATTATAACGCCGTTGCGCCGGGGACGATTACCGAAGGACGGCTTGATGAATCGTGGCGTTCCGGGCCGGCGGTTATTGCAGCGGTCAACCGGGTGTTTGGCGATGCCGCTGCGCTGACACGTCTCGTGCCCGGAGCGGCTGCGGAACGTTGGACACGCGAATGGCGTGATCATGTCAGCGCACGGCCACAGCTCGATGGGCAGGTGGCGTGGTTGCATGGTGAGGACGAACAGATGCGGGCGGGGCTTACGTTGCGATTATTGCAAGAGATCAAGCCATTGGAGCGCGGACTGTCGGTCGCGGTGCTGGTGCAATCCAACGATACGGCGACGTGGCTGGCGGATTACTTGCGGCGCGAGGGCGGTCTGCCGGCCATTGCGGCGTCGGATTTGCAGGTCTGCACGGATAATCCGCTGACCACGGCGGTTCTGGCGCTCTTGAAGGTGGCGGCACATCCGGGTGATCGTTTTGCCCGCGAACATGTGCGCATGTCACCGCTTGTGGGTGTGGTCGAGGCCCCGGGGCTGGAGCGTGCAGAGGCTTTGACGGATGCAATCCTGGGGCAAGTTCATGCGGAGGGCTTTGCCCGGACGGTGAAAATGTGGCTGGTGCGACTGGAACCGGTGCTAGCGATGGATGATGCGTTCAGCCGGGAGCGTGCGCGGCAGCTGATCGAGGCGGCTCAGTTATTTGACGAAACCGGAAGTCGCGATGTGGCGGAGTTTGTTCAATTTGCGGGGCGGCACGTGGTGCGTGATACTGAGGCTGCGGCAGTCGTGCGTGTGATGACCATTCATAAGTCCAAAGGATTGGGCTTCGATGTGGTGATTCTGCCCGATCTCGAGGGGAACTCATTGTCGACAAGGCGGCGTGAGGGATTGGGCGTGCAAAGGACCCCCACACGGGTGGTGGAGTGGGTGTTGGACCTCCCGCCCCGGTTGTTTCACGAAAACGATTCCGTATTGGCGGCGCATGTTGAGGCAGCGGAGGCGGACGCGGCTTACGAAAAGCTCTGTCTGTTCTATGTGGCCATGACGCGAGCCAAACGGGCGCTTTACCTGATCACCAAGGCACCGAACGCGAAATCGGTGTCGGCTAATTTTCCGCGGTTGCTTGCGGATACCTTGGGTAAGGCCGGCCTCGCAGAAGACACGGGTGTGGGCGGGTGGACCGGAGACGGCGTGTCTGCCGGGGGCCGCGCGACTTGGTTCGAATCCATTGCCTTCATCGACGCGGCTGCTGATTCCGGAGCGCGGATTCGAAGCGGAATCGAAGTGTTGTCGACCCTGCCGCGGGTGGAACGGCATCCGGCGCGGACCCCCTCGGGATCGAAAGCGGCGATTGTGGCGGGTTCCGCATTGTTCGGCCCCGCGGGAACGAGTGCGGCGAGTTTTGGCACGGCGGTGCATGCTGCTCTGGCTGCGGTGGAATGGGGCGGTGTGACATTGCCGGTGCTTGCGGCCTGGGCTGCGATGGGGCTGGACGGGAAAGTAATCTCCGAGGCACAGGAATGCCTGGAGGCTGCTTCATTGGCGGAGGTATGGACCGTGCCTGCGAGTGGAGGGGAGGTATGGCGGGAGCGGGCGTTCGAGATCGTGCTCGAAGGCGCGTGGGTCACCGGGGTCTTCGACCGTGTGGTGCTGATTCGCGATGCGAGTGGAGTGGTCGGGGCGACGATTTACGACTTCAAGACCGATCGAACAGAACCGGGTGGGGAGAATCAATTGTCTCTGCGGTATGCGGAACAGCTGACAATTTATCGAAAGGCCGCGGCGTGGCTGACGGGGTTGCCAGAGGCGCAGGTGAGATGTGCCTTGGTGATCACGGCACTACGGCGTGTCATGCCTGTTGCGGGCAACGGGGCAGATTGAGCTTTACAGCGGGGGGCACAGGCTGTTTCACGGACGGTTTCTACACGAACCTTTCACTTCCAAATCTGACACCACATGGGTAACCTCAAAAAGAAACGCCGCCTCCAGATGAACAAGCACAAGCGCAAAAAGCGCTTGAAGGCCAATCGCCACAAGAAGCGCACCTGGCAGAAGTGAGGAGGAATCTTCCTTCAGCTGGCACATTTTAGCCCGCCTCCTATCAGGCGGGCTTTTTAATGGGCTTTCATGAAAGAAGAGTAAATGAGCCCCGGGAAAATTACTTAGGGGGATTTGCCTTGAAGTGCATGGCTTCTGCTAAGAGGGTGCCTCCCTCATTGAGGACTAGCGATTTCACGACCCTTAACGCCAGAGTGTTACATGTAAATCCGGCCTGATTTAGGCGCGCAAGACGCATGTTTTTTTCAACAAAAGCCAAAAATTTCTACGTCGACTGCAACGATCACACCGTGCTGCTCGCTCGCACTTCCAAGGCGATTGCACCGTTCGTCATCGAAGAAATAGTCGAATGTCCCCCGGGAGATGAATCTGCGCTCGCTGACGCGTTGAAGGCGTTGCAGACGGCAAAAAGCGCGAGCGGTTTTGTTCATGCCACCTGTGGAATCAATGCTCCTCGTCGGGTTGTTCGAAAAGTAACGTTGGAGAGCAAGCGATTGAAGGAGGCCGGTTATCTGACTGAAGTTGCCGCTCAACAACTCCGCATTGAGCCTGATCAGTATTCACTGGCCATTCTCAATCCTGCGCAAGGCACCGATTATGACATGGTCAAAGGGACTCAAAAGGATGCCCTTATCTGTGGGCTTCCAATCGCCGATGCCAATGTATTACAGGACAACCTCCTCACGGCTGGTATTTATCCTGAAAGCATGGAATTGAGCAGCGTTGCCAGTATGGGCGCAATGGTCGATTACCTGGCTTTCGCGAAGATCAAGACGCCTGTGCTTGTCTTGGAAATCGAAGCGGAAACAACGAACTCCTTTATTGTAACGAGTTCGGGAGTGGAGGCGTCCCGGCCCATTCAGCAAGGTCTTGCTGCCATGATCCCCGTGGTGCAAAAAGAACTGGGCCTGAAGGATGAGGATTCCGCTCGTAAGCTGTTTCTATCCAATACGTTTGATTTTACCGGAATGGGTTCTGTTTTGATCAAAAAACTGATCAAAGAGCTTCAGTCTTCCATCGGTTTTTATGAGGTGCAAACGGGGCAATCGATTGCGCAGGTTGCGTGCACGGTGCTGCCTTCCAAGCTGAGCTGGCTCGAGGCTGCGATTGCTGCTGATCTGGGGGTCTCGGTTCTTAAAGCCGACATCCCTGCTTGGTTGCAATCGCGTCAGATTACGTTGGCAGACACATTGCCCGCCAATTCACAGGACATCCGCCGGCTTGGTCTTTTTGGCTTAATGGTCCGATATAACAGTCATGTTGTCGTTTCTGAAAAAACCCAGTGACAAATCGTCGGGCGTGACGATGCCGGCCTGGCATCCAAACTTCCGTAACCTCGAGCGACTGCCTGATACAAAGGCTGTTCGCACGTCTTTTTTCATCAACGTGCTGGCGATATTCATCGCCAGTTCTCTGGCCATCTATGTTGGCTATCGCGAATACGAACTTACTATCTTAAAGTCTGATGTAGCGAACGCGCTGGTCGCTATTCGAAACGACAAGCCTGCAAGCGAAAAGGCAGTTTCGCTCTACAAACAGTTCCAAGAAGAGGAAAAAAAGGTAATGGCGCTTCGGGATTTTTTAGCCGCCTCGAATATTGTCGTTTCTGATTTTATTTTGCAGATAGGTGCAGGCCTGCCGCCGGCGATCAGTCTGACTACCATTGATTATAAGGCTACTTCAGTGGTGTTGAGGGGCAGCATCGAAGGTGCCCCCGACGAGGCAAGTGGCCGGGCTATTTCGTATGTTGAGAGTCTTCGCAAGGACGATGCATTTAATAAGCTCTTCGCAACAGTTACATTAACGAACATCGTGAGGGATCCAGGCACCGGGCGGATGCAATTTGTCATTGATCTTTCTTTTGCGGCGCCAGCGAAAAAACCTTCGGCAGGTAAAAAATGAGTATCAACACGCAAATACTAATCGGAGGTGCTAAAAAATATCCGCTGCTTGTTTGTTCTGCGGTGATCGCCCTTGTCCTGCTTCTTGCATTATATCTTCGCTCAGACCTGCTGCCTGCACAGCGGGCTGAGTTGGACAAATATTCGATGGAAGGACGTCGTCATCGGAGAAATATCGCCAACGCCGCGCAATTGCAGGACCAGCTCAATTTTTTAATCCAGGCAAATAACGCGGTAAAGGATCGTGCGCTGGTTGCCGGAGGCCTTGCTCAAAACCTTCAATATTTTTACCGTCTCGAGGCTGAAGTTGGGATTAAGTATCTTGATTTGAGGCCCGGGGCACGTTCGGCGGCGATCAAGGGTTCGTCTTACGTGCCATTGAATTATATTGTTACGATTCAGGGGGACTTCATCCAAGTTATCACTTTCTTAAGGCATTTGGAACGTGGCGCCTATTTTTGCCGGATCAACAGCGCCGTGGCGTCCAACAGTGGTTCAGTGGCCACGATTAATCTCAACCTCGACTTACTTGGAGTTCCATGAGAACGTTTATATATGTTTTTTTACTGGTGGCCGCACCAGCGGGGGTCATGGGTCAGACCGCATCCGATATTTCGTCTCCGCAGAAACGCATGGCGACGTTAGATCTCGTCCGCACATTGTTGACAGTGAAGGCCGTCGACGGCGACGCTCAAGCGATTGAGGAACGGAATCCGTTTAATCCACGGCAGCCTATTGTTAATCAAGAGATCGAAACGCCTCAGGCGACGATAGTCGGTTTGGGCGACCGGGAAATCTTATCAAATGTTGCCGCCTCTGTTACGCCCTCCGGCACGATGAAACTGGGCGACACCCTGATACTGCTGTTTGGTCAAAAAAAGCTCAAAGTGGGTGACTCTATACCAATAGTCTTCCAAGGCTCAACATATGATGTATACATAAGCGGTATCGATCGCACCACCTTTACTCTTCGTTTGAATAAGGAAGAAATTACCCGGCCCATTAAACCTGTAAACAAGCCATGAGAACGCGTCTAATATTATTGGCATCCCTTGCCGTCAGCACTCGAATTATCGCTCAGGAAGAGCCGGCCGCTCCCCTCGCGCCGGCGGTTCCCTCAGCCGAGGCTGTCGCCACTCCTTCTGCCGTTGAAACGATGCCTGACGCAGCGCCGGCGGCGCCGCCGGCTGTGACTCCTGCACCGGTGGTGCCGGATGCGGCCCCAGCGATTGCGGTGGCGACCAAGAATAAGGATACTCTCTCCGTTGACTTCCCCGACGAAGAAATCCGGACCATTCTTCGGAACGTTGCCGATCTTTTCGAGCTGAACTTGGTAATTCCTGACACCCTCCAAGGCCGCACTTCCTTGAAATTGCGCGAAGTTACTTGGCGCCAGATTTTCCAGGTAATCCTTTCGCCGATCGGCTACACTTTCGTGGAGGATGGTAACATTATAAAGATTGTCAGCCAGGACAGTCTGTTGGCCGAGCCGGTTTCCACTGAGATCTTTATCATCAACTACGCAAAGGCAGCCGATATTTTGACGACTGTCTCTACTTTGGTCGATCCCGCTGTAGGCGGGAAAATCATTGTAGATCAGCGTAGTAACGCGCTCGTGGTTACGGAGCGTCCTTCCCGTTTGGGACGTATTCGTCCGATCATCGAGAAACTCGATCATGCCACCGAGCAAGTAATGATCGAATCGAAGTTTATTGAAATTACGTCTGGTAATGAACGTGAACTCGGTCTGGATTGGACCGTAGCAGGCGGCAGCAAGGGAGGCACTTATAAGTCTTATGAAACCAGTAATGCGGCACCCTCTCCAGGCGTGACTATCACGGGAACCCCGATTGCTGCGGGCAACCCTTCAGCTTTGACAACGAGCTTTTTGACGGGAGCGGATTACACCGCACTTCTTCAGGCAGCTGAAAGCAATAACACTGCACGGGTCGTGAATAACCCGACTTTGGTTACGCTTAATAACGTGCAGGCAGAAATCAATATCGGCGAAGAGTATCCCATTCCTAGCTACACCTACAACGCGGAGCGGGGCGCATTTGAGGTGAGTGGGTTTGAATATAAGCCTATCGGAGTGCTCCTTAAGGTTACGCCTCAAATTAACAGCCAGGGTTTCATCAAGCTTACCTTGGAGCCTGAAATCAGCCAGCGTGGCTTACCGGTGAATTTCGGCGGTGCGAGCGGAGCCGATATTCCGATCATCAATACACGTAAGACTAAAACTCAAGTTTCCCTTCAGGATGGTCACACCTTAGGTATTGGTGGTCTTATTAAGGACGACGAGGCCCACGGAACAAATCAATTACCCATCCTTGGATCCATTCCTGGCATTGGTCGTCTGTTCCAGAACAAAACCAAGGAGAAAAACCGCACCAACTTGCTGATTTTCATCACGGCCAAGGTGATCAATTCCAAGACCGCCCAGCCTGAAGAAATCTATGATCCCCGCGTATTGCGTGAGGCTCAGCTTAAGCGTAGTGATGTAAGCGGTTATCGTGAGGCGGGGGATCCCTTCCTTCCCGAAGCGCCGCCTGCGCAAGCAGCCACGGAACTGAAGAAATAACGAAATTCCGGGATTCGAAAAGGGCGGCCGAAAGGCCGCCCTTTTTTTATGCCGTCTATGTAGCAGCAGCTGTTGTTTCCTAACTCTGAACAGCCGTTTTATTACCACCAGGCTGTCACAAACCCTTGAACGCCCTTTATTGCAAATACCCCCAGGTTCTTGGCCGCATGCGCCACGATACATGGTAACAACGAGTGACGCGGGTTGATCCCAGA
Source organism: Rariglobus sp. (assembly GCA_029266495.1). Lineage (GTDB taxonomy): Bacteria > Verrucomicrobiota > Verrucomicrobiia > Opitutales > Opitutaceae > Rariglobus. The sequence continues at coordinate 32,100 of JAQSWS010000023.1, forward strand.
AAAACGAACCATGTAGAACCAGAGTGAGCTGACGAAGACCACTATCGTGCTAAACCATCCTTTCGAAGTGAACTGCCATGTAAACCATTCGCTCCACTGCCAAACTTTCACTGCCTCCCATCCCGAAACTTCTCCCATATCCCAGTTCCATAAGAAGGGGTGTAATGCTGCGAATAGCACGGACGCGCCGATCATGCCGGCCCATCGCAGGAACTTGCCTTTGCCTTCAACGACGATGAATCCTCGGAAAATCAGTTCTTCCACGAAGGCCGCGATCAACGTATAGCATCCAAAAAGCACGGTGATTTTGGATTGCTGGTCGCTGAGATTCAGCCGTATTTCCCCCCAAGTTTCTCCTGCGAGGATCACGATCGCTCCCAACGCCGCGATCACGCAGGCTTTTGCCGACACCGAGGTCGTTCCAGGCAGAGCACTGGGATTGGGCTGTCCGGCGCGATCAGCCTGATAATCCTGCAGCCATAGGTGCATCACATACATGCCGGCGGCAGTCATCAGAAGAAGGAGGGCAGGTTGATCGTTCATTCAGGTGATCTTTCACAACCGGATGCTCTCAATGCCACTGAAATATCACGGCAACAGGTGAGCCGCTCGGCAACAAAGCCGTTTGGCATAGGCGGGGCTCTGTTGATTCGAAGCTTGGGTTAACTACGTAAAATATCCGGGAAAGGGCTGAATAGGACGAGGAGTGAAACTCGAGTTTATTGGTTAGCCATTTGCCGGCGCCTTCTTTAATCCCACGGTGTTTATGTCCGCCTCGACTATCAACCTGTCCGACCCGATGCTCTCACAAGACTTCGCCACGGTATTCGCGCGTCTTAAGCCGCATATGGCGGCATTGGACGTTTTCTTGCGGAGCCAGCTTGCCTCATTTGAGCCGGAGATTCGCGACATGGCGGATTACTGCATCGACACTTCAGGCAAACGCATCCGTCCAGCATTGGTTTTTCTGAGCGGATGGAGTGGGGGAGAGGCACCTTCAGAGTCTGTGGTGCGAGTGGCGGCGGTGGTGGAGCTGGTGCATCTCGCTACGTTGGTGCACGACGATATCATGGATGAGGCTGACTTGCGCCGCAGTCGTCGGACCGCATCACGTCAATACGGTCCCGAAGCGGCAGTGCTGCTCGGTGACGCGCTCTTTGCTCATGCGCTCCATCTGGCGTCCCAATTTCCCACGCCTGAGGTCTGTCACGCTGTCTCCGACTCCACACGCAAGGTATGCGCCGGTGAAATCGTTCAGACACTACGTCGGGGCACCATCGATATCACGAGGGAGGATTATTTTCGCGTCATCGATTTGAAAACAGCCGAGCTTTTCCGAATTTCCTGTTTTTTGGGCGCGAAACTTGGCGGCTTCCCTCCGCTTTTTGTGGAAGCGGTAAGCCGATTTGGCCGCCATTTGGGCATCGCCTACCAGATATACGATGACCTTGCCGATTTTTTCGGGATGGAAAAACGCATTGGAAAAACGCTGGGCACGGACTTGCAGAGTGGGAAGGTCACCCTTCCGCTTCTCGCGTTGCTGGATCGATTGCAGTCCGATGACCGGGCGCTGCTCGTGGACGAAATTCTACGCCGACGAGAGCCCGACCTGCACCATCGCATCCGACAGATGGCCGAACTGGGGATTTTCAACATCGTGGCTGCGGAGGTGGAAGCGGAACTGACGCAAGCCGAGGGGGCACTCGCTTCGCACACGGATATGACTCCGGTGCCCTTGTTGCGCCAATTATGTGATACATTGCGGTTCCAAGTGAGGAACCTGCAGTCTCCCGAAGGCGTCTAGGTTTGCGCCGGGCGCTTTTGCGCTCATGTTAATCCTCCCGTGAACGCCACCTCTAAAATCTTTATAAAGACGCTGGCGGCGTCACCGGAGCGTCAACAGGAGGCCTGCACGGATTGGGTGGTGGTGCAGCGGGTGCAGGCGGGCGATGTAGCTGCTTTTGACCATCTGATTCTCAAGTATCGTGAACGCGTTTACGCGATGGTTTATAACATGACCTCCAATCGGGAGGATGCGGCCGATTTAACCCAGGACGCCTTTATCAAGGCGTTCCAGTCCATCAACCGCTTCCAAGGCCAGTCCTCTTTTTTTACCTGGCTGTATCGGATTGCGGTTAATTCCGCTTTAACTCACCTCCGGAAAAATAAATTAAGGTCCTTTTTTAGCTTCGATAAGGTGCACGAGGATGCGAAGGTGTCCGAAATCATCGATCAGCTGACCGACAAGAAGGACGTGGAGCGGGAGGTGTTTGTGGGCGAACTTCAGGAAAAATTGAACGAAGCCATGCAAAAATTGTCTATCCCTCACAGAACCGTGGTAACCTTGTTCGAAATAGACGGCCTCAGTCATGAGGAAATTGCCGAGATCATGAATTGCTCGGTGGGCACCGTCCGCTCCCGTCTTCATTACGCAAAGCAACTTTTGCAGTCAGAACTCCAGTCCTACCTCCGTTGATGATGAGCCATCCTGATCGCACCGAAGCCCAGAAGGTAACGATCGAAGCATTGCTTCGGCTCAAACGTTCCGAGCGGCCCGCTCCCGAATTTTGGGATCGTTTTGAACAGCAGCTCCGCGCCAAGCAACTGGCGGCGATTATTGAGAAACGTCCTTGGTGGATTGTGCTCCGCCTCCCTCGAGCCATGGGTTTCCTGGCTCGTTTTCAACTGCCGGCCGGGGCTGCAGCCGTGCTGGCTTTGAGTTTCGTGGTGATTCGTGAATACCGCCCGTTTTCTTCACCGGATGCGGTGGCCCTTACGCCCGTTATGCACGCGGTGGAATCGCAGGTGTCAGTCTCCCCCGAGGTGGTCGCATCGGTGATGCCTGCGCACACGAGCGGCCCGGTCGAACTCATTGCCAGACTTCCTTCCGCTCTGGTTCCCGATGCAGCTCTCGAACCTGTATCCGAGCGGGTTGCGGACGGCGGCGACAGAGATGCAGATGCATCCGTGTCGGTTGGTCCGGGTGGGCTTTTGGCCATGATCCCGTGGGCCGCTCCTGAAGCGAAGCCCGTTTCGGGCGCGCCACTCCAGCAGTTTGTCGTTGATGAATTGCCTCAGGTGAATTTTGCCTCCTTTGCGTTTGCCGGAAGAGAACATGACTTTGAGGGTCGCGTGGAGGTTGATCCCGTTATCATGCCGGCCCCTGTGGCCTCTCAGCATCCAGGCACCCTCGCTCAGGCGACCGCTTCGCTCTCCTCCCGTGAAATGCGCCGCAGTCGCATTCTCTCGAATCTGGTGATTGCGGATAACGCGCCGGATGGGGAACGCTCGCGTTTGGGGCAGGTGCGCGAGGTGCTTACGAGCGCTCTCGATGATGACCGGCTCTATGATAGTGTCCGTCGTCTCGGAATGGGCGGCGACCGCCTTACCCTCAAGTTCTGAGCAGCTTTGACCCAGGCCGCGCGAATGCCTCGCGCGGCTTTTTGCTTTTGGCCCGGCGTGGTCTAGTCTTCCAACATGAGAACTGAAAAAGACTCAATGGGCGCGATGCCCGTTCCAAGCGAAGCTCTCTACGGGGCTTCGACGCAGCGCGCGGTGCTTAACTTTCCCATCAGCGGACATCCGTTGCCGGCGGGTTTTATTCGCGGGCTTGGCCTTGTGAAGATCGCCTGTGCCCGCGCCAACGAGGAACTCGGCAAGTTGTCTCCTGAGAAAAGCCGTCTGATTCAAGAGTCGGCCCGTGAAATGGCGGACGGGAAATTGATCGGGCATTTCCCCGTTGATGTGTTCCAAACGGGTTCCGGCACTTCGACGAACATGAACGCCAACGAGGTCATTGCGAATCGTGCGAGCCAGCTTGCCGGCGAGTCCATCGGATCGAAAAAACCGCTTCATCCCAACGATGACGTCAACTTGGGGCAGTCGTCCAACGACATCATTCCGACGGCGCTCCATGTCAGCGTTGCCATGGCGCTCAAACTGAGCCTCCGGCCCGCGCTTGGGCATTTGCAGGGGGTGCTTGATGCGAAGGCGCACGCATTTGAGTCCATCACCAAGATTGGCCGCACGCACTTGATGGATGCCACGCCGATCACCCTTGGTCAGGAATTTTCCGGCTATGCCGCGCAGGTGGCGAAGGCGATCGAACGCACCGATAAAGCCATCGAGGCGTTGCGCGAGCTTGCGGTGGGCGGCACAGCGGTCGGCACCGGAATCAATTGTCATCCCGAATTTGCGGGGAAGGTGGTGCGTATCCTCGGCTCCGAAACGGACATCGCATTCGTCGAGGCACGCAATCACTTCGAAGCGCAGGCCGGGCGGGACGATGCAGTCGAGGTGGCCGGACACCTCGCCACGATCAGCGCAAGTCTTACAAAAATCGCGAACGACATCCGCCTTCTCGGCTCCGGTCCACGCAGCGGGCTCGGGGAACTGCGCCTGCCGGCGACGCAACCCGGCTCATCCATCATGCCGGGCAAGGTAAATCCTGTAATGAGCGAAATGCTCGTGCAGGTGTGCATTTACGTGCAGGCCCTTTCTCAGATGGTGGTGACCTGCGGTCGCGACGGTCATTTCGAACTGAACGTGACGATTCCTCTCATTGCCTACGCGTTGCACGAATCAGTTCATGTGCTCGCGAATGGCGCCCGGCAGTTTGCCGACGCCTGCGTGGCCGGCCTCGAAGCGGATGAAGAGCGTTGCAAGGAACTAGTCGAACGGTCGCTCATGCTGGTGACGGCATTGAATCCATACATTGGATACGACGCCGCGACCGAGGTGGCCAAGGAGGCCCTTGCCACCGGCAGGACCCTTAAGGAGGTGGTGCTTTCCAAGGGGTTGATGGATGCAGCTGCTTTGGACGCAGTGCTGGAGCCGCGTTCGATGACACGACCCGGAGAGAGTGCGCTCGCCGGCGGAGGTTGAATGGTTAAACGCGATGCGTTGGATCACCGCGGCCGGGACTTGGCGGAGGCCCGTTTACTTTTGAGCAATGTGCAGGGCGACCGTGCCGAAGGTCAGGCGGAAAACGTTCACCCTTCCAAAGCCGGCGCGCTGAATTTCCTCGGTCATGACCTCGTGGCCGGGGTATTGCTCGATGGAGCCACAGAGGTATTCGTAAGCCCGGCGATCTCCGGTCACCAACGAGGCGATCGAGGGCAAAAGGTGTTTGAGGTAAAAATAATAGACCGGGCGGAACCAGTTGTATGGCTGGGAGAACTCCAGGACATAGAGGCGTCCACCGGGACGAAGCACGCGGTGAATTTCGCTCAATGCGCGGTGCCGATCGGCCATGTTGCGCAGACCAAAGGAAATGGTGACGGCGTCAAAGGAGGCATCTGCCAGCGGCAGGGCCATGCCATCCCCCTGAACGAAGGCGATGTTGGAGAAGCCACCGCGGCTTTGTTGCTTGATCACCGCCTCGTCGAGCATGGGCTGACAGAAATCCATTCCGGTGATCAGGACTGGTCCGGGCAGGCCCCTGCTCAGTGCAAACGCAACGTCACCGCTGCCGGTTGCGAGATCAAGGACGGTGGCGGGTCCTTGACCGCGGACTGCGCTGACAAGCCGTCGCCGCCACCATACGTCCACGCCGCCACTCAAGAGACGGTTCGCCACATCATATCGGCGAGCGATACGGGCGAACATGGAGTTGACGGCTACAGGATCGGGCATGGAGGCAAAGGTCGTAACCACTACGCCTCGGCCAGCAAGCTACGAGCCTAAAGCCGCAGGGAACTCTCAGACAGATCGCAGCCGATTCCATATGAGGCCGACGACAACGTTCCTTTAACCGGGTGACGACACTTACTTAGCGACGGGGAAAATAGTGAAAAAATACAGGATACGGAACCTTTTGTCGGAAGTCGCATCTCTAGAGTGACTTATTTAAGGACGCCGGCTCGTTTTTTACGCTTTTTTTGCAAATAAAACGGTTCTGGTGGTTGACGTAATTAAAGACTGGGAAGTAACTTATAGAAACTCACACACACACCAAAAAGGAAATCTATGTCCAACAACCTCACCAAACGCGAAATCGTCCTCGAAATTTACGAAAAGACCGCCTTCCCCCAAAAAGAAGTCGTCGCCACTGTCCAACTCACCCTCGACATCATCCAGAAGGCTTTGGCTGACGGGCGTAATGTCGAACTGCGCAACTTCGGTGTCCTTGAGGTTCAGCGTCGCAAGTCGCGCATTGGCCGCAACCCCAACAAGCCTGAGGCCGAAGTGGTCATCCCGGAGCGCGCCGTGGTGAAATTTAAGGCCGGCAAGATCCTCAAGCAGATGCTTAAGAAAATCGATATTTCGAAGCTCTGAGCCTGATTCGTGTAAGCCACTGCGCATTTTTTGTTTTCAAGGCCGGCCTTCGGGCCGGCTTTTTTGTGGGCACCTTTCGTGAATGTCGCGGAGGAATGGGAATAATTTCGCCGGATCAATCATTCGCCTGCTGCGGACTCGCACGTTCGTCGCGAAGCGCAGGGCGCATCTACGTTTTTAGATTCGCCCTCGGCGGCGGCGGTTTTCAAGGTCCTCATTCCCATGGCCCAGTTTCAGTCACTGCCCGGTTTCCGTGAGTTCTATCCCGACGCGTTGGCGCGCCGGAATCACATCTTCCGCCTCTGGCGGCAGACCGCGAATACGTATGGGTTCCAAGAATACGACGCGCCGGTGCTCGAGCCCCTCGAGCTCTACAAGACGAAATCGGGCGACGAGATCGAAGCGCAGCTGTTCAGCTTTACCGACAAAGGTGGCCGCGAGGTTGCGTTGCGCCCCGAGATGACGCCCACCGTGTGCCGTCTCGTTGGCGAAAAGGCGAACGCGCTCAAGCGACCGATCAAATGGTTCAGCATTGCGGAATTTTATCGTTACGAGCGCATGCAAAAAGGGCGCGGCCGCTGCTTTTTTCAGCTCAATGCAGACATTTTCGGTGAGGCGGGTGTTGAGGCCGAAACCGAGTTGATGGCATTGCTCATTCAGTGCTTCGCATCCTTTGGCCTGACGGAAGAGGATTTTTATGTGCGTTTGAGCGATCGCAACCTGTGGTTTTTCTATCTCGAAGCGCTTGGATTGGACGAGCCGCGCAGCCGCGCGGTGCTAAGTGCGGTCGACCGTTTCGAGAAGCTCGGTGAAGATGCCTTCAAGGATTACGCAGAACAATTCGGGGCAATCGATCTCGAGTTAAAGGCGAAGGTGCTGGCATTTCTCCAGATCAAGTCATTGCCCGCGCTTGAATCCGCAGTCGCGGCGATTCCGGACGAAAAACTCGGTGCGCGGCTGGCGGACTGGCGCAAGCTCCTCGGCAACCTTTCAGCGATGGGGCTCGGTCGCTTCGTTGAAGTGGACCTCGGTGTCGTGCGCGGCCTGGCTTATTACACCGGATTTGTATTTGAGGCGTTTGACCGGAAGGGTGAATTACGCGCTCTCGCCGGGGGCGGTCGCTATGACAGTTTGATCGGCAAGCTGGGCTATAACGACATGCCGGCGGTCGGTTTTGGCGTCGGCGACATGACGTTTGCCCTGTTGTTGGAGCAGCGCGGGCTCACGCCTGCAGTCGCCCAGTCGACCGATGTTTACGTGGTGATCGGGGGAGGGGCGGAGCGTGCGGTGGCGTTCGCCGATATTCAGTCCCTGCGTGCCGATGGCTTTCGGGTGGAATATCCGCTCAAGGAGGTTGCTTTCGGAAAACAATTCAAGGCGGCCGGCGAATCGGGCGCGAAGCTCGCGCTGATCTACGGCGGCGACGAATTGGCCAAGGGGGTGGTGAAGATTCGCGATCTTGGCGCGCGCACCGAAATAGAGGTGCCTCGCGAACAAGTCGCCTCGACGGTCAGGGATTTTTTCTCGGGCGGGGCGGAGTAGGACAGCCAGCCTTGCAGCGCTTCTCCGTCTTCAGCCCAAGTTGCCCGGTCCAAACGCACCGGGCAGCAAGGCGTCGAGGGTGGTGTCGATTCGATCTTCGGAATCGCAAATGGAAAGGACGCGAGCGTGTGGGCCAAACTCGTTGATAACCTGCCTGCATGCGCCGCAGGGTGGGGTGACGCTTGCGGTGGGCGTGTAGACCACGATGCACTTGATTTTTCGCTCCCCGGAGGCGGCGGCGGTGAAGATCGCGGTGCGCTCGGCGCAATTGCACAGGCCAAACGATGCGTTTTCGACATTTGCGCCGCTGTAGATCTTATTCGATCCGGCAAGCACGGCTGCTCCTACGGCAAAACGAGAGTAGGGTGAATAGGACTCCTTGGCTGCACGGCGTGCGAGCCGTTCAAGGCGGGCGAGAAGACTGGGTGGGAGTTTCATTGAAGATAGGACCAGCGGATCGGTCCGCCGTCCGCGCTGTGTGGTTGTTACCTGCGTAGACCTATCCTAAATCTCCATGAAAAGCCCCAAAAACTTAGTTAAGTTTTTGGGGCTAAAATGGCTGCCCGGGTAGGGGTCGAACCTACGACCAAGTGATTAACAGTCACCTGCTCTGCCACTGAGCTACCAGGCAATAATTCCTCCAGTGAGGAGGGGTGAAAAACAATTCACCTGCACGGGTTGTCAATGCTCCTTTTGCCATTCCGAGTAAATTTCCAAAGTTTTGTTTGCCATCCCAGCGGGAATCCGGTGTCGTCGGCCTCTTTTCTAATACGCCTGCCTTCAATTCCGGAGGAACAGGGGGAACGAATCCATGAGCAAAGAACAATTGATCCTCAACGTCACGGCCCGCGCCCAAACCGGCCGTTCCGCCTCGCGCCGCGTTCGCAAGGCCAACCAGATCCCTGCGATCCTCTACGGAAAGCACACCAGCCCGGAGACGATCGCCGTCGACGCCCCCGAGTTCGTGCGCCTTCTGAAGTCAGTCGCCGGTCGTGCGCTCCTTATCGAGCTCAATCGCAAGGACAAGGCCTCCAAGGCCCTTTCCTTCCTCCAAGAGGTCCAGCGCGATCCTATCACCGACAAATTCCTTCACATCGACCTTCAAGAAGTGAAGGCCGATGAGAAGCTCGAGATCCGCGTGCCTGTCCAGGTCACCGGCGAGTCTTTCGGCGTGAAGAACCAGAGCGGCGTGTTGGAAATTGCCACACATGCCCTGCGCATCCGCTGCCTTCCCAAGGACCTGCCCCCGGTCATCGAAGTCGATGTGACCGAGTTGAAGGTCGGCGAGGCATTCAAGGTCGGCACGCTGAAGCCGATTGCTGGCGTCGAATACCTCGATGCTAAGGGCCAGCCGGTCGTCTCGTGCGTCGAACCCGTGGGCGAAATCGCCTCCGCCGCGCCCGCCGCCGGTGCCGCCGCGCCTGCCGCAGGCGATGCCAAGGCTGGTGCCGCCGCGCCCGCTGCTGGCGCCGCTGCTCCCGCAGCCGACGCCAAGGCTGCTGCTCCCGCCGCTGGCGCCAAGCCCGCTGCTGCCCCCGCCAAGAAGTAAGGTTTACCGCCCCGGCCCGCCGCTTGACCGCGACGGTCCCGGACGTTTGTTCTTTGAGTCATGTCCATCTCGCTTGTTGCCGGTCTCGGCAACCCGGGTCGCGATTACGACCATACCCGCCACAACGTGGGTTTTGTCGTCATCGAGGCGCTCGCCCGTCAGCTCGGCCTTGCTTGGCAAAAGCAGCGGTCGTTCGAGGCGGAGGTTGCCCGCTGGGACCCGGCGCCTGGCCGCATCGTCTACTTCGCGAAGCCGCTCACGTTTATGAACGAGAGCGGTCGCGCGCTGCAGGCGATGACGGGATTTTACAAGATCCCCGGCACCGCGGTCACCGCCGTCTACGACGATCTCACGATCAACCTCGGTCTCGTGAAGGTTACCGTAAACGGCAGCGCCGGCGGTCACAATGGTGTGGCCAGCCTGCTCGAACGACTCGGCAACGGCTTTACCCGTTATCGCATCGGCATCGGACCTAAAGACCCGCCTCAGATGGACATCAAAGACTTCGTCCTCGGCAAATTTACTTCAGACCAACAACTCCTCATCGATCAAAATTTAGAACGCTACGTGACCGGACTCCGCCTCGTGCTAGACCACGGCGCCGACAAGGCCATGAACCAACTCAACCGCAGAGACTCACAATGAGCACCACCACCAAACGCAACTACCGCGCGACCTTCATCCTCGATAACCGCGGCAAGGAAGACACTTTCGACCAAATCATCGAAGGCGTTAAGAAAGACATCATCGCCGTCGACGGCGAAGTCGGCGCAGTCGAAACCCTTGGCCGCAAGGATTTCGCCCGCGTCACCGACCGTAACCTCGCTGGCGCGACTTACGTCCAGATCGCGTTCGCCGCTCCCGCCTCCGGCCCGGCCGCTCTCAAAGAGCGCCTTCGCCTTAACAGCACTGTCTACCGCACCTTCCTCCAGACTGTCTGAGTCCGGGCGAACGCAACGCTCCCATGGCTTCCCTCAACAAAGTAATGCTCATCGGCAACCTGACGCGTGATCCCGAACTCCGGGTCACGCCGAAAGGCACGGCCATCTGCCAGTTCGGTCTCGCGGTTAACCGCCAGTTCAAGGACGAGTCGGGTGCCACCCGCGATGAGACGACCTTTGTCGACATCGAAGCGTGGGGCAAGCAGGGCGAAACCGTCGCCAAATACTGCGTCAAGGGCCGCCCCTTGTTCGTCGAAGGCCGCCTCAAGCTCGACACCTGGGATGACAAGACGACCGGTCAGAAGCGCAGCAAGATGAAGATCGTCCTTGAGAACTTCCAGTTTCTCGGGGGCCGCGAAGGCGGCGAGGGTGGCGGCGCTTCTGGCTCCGCTCCCCGCGCGGCTTCTTCCGGCAGCGACGAGGGCATTGATCAGACGATCGAACGCCACACGCCGCCCCCGCGCGGCAACAGCAAGCCCACACCTCCTCCCCAAGATAACATCGACGAAGACGTCCCGTTCTAAGCGACCGCGTTCGCTCCCCTTACACTTAAAAATCAAACATACATACCATCATGGCTCACAACGAAGTTTTGCTCCTCAAGCCGGTTGACGGTCTGGGCGCCGAAGGCGACCAGGTCAAAGTCCGCGCCGGTTATGCCCGGAATTTTCTCCTCCCGCAGAAATATGCCGTCGCCCTCACCCAAGCCAACCGCAAGCGCGTCGACGCGCTGAAGAAGCGCCGCACCGAGCGCGAGTCTTCCGAACTCGCCGGCGCCCAGGCGCTGGCCGGTAAGATCTCCAAGGTCGCCCTCGCATTCGCCGTCAAGACTGGTGAAGGCGGCAAGATGTTCGGCGCGATCACCTCCGCCGACATTCACCAAAAATTGGTCGAGGCCGGCATCGAAATCGACAAGAAGAAGATCCACCTCCACACGCCGGTGAAGACCCTCGGCAAGCACGAGGTGAAGATCAAGCTGCACGCCGACGTCTCTGTCGACGTGTCGTTCGATGTCGTGTCCGAGAACCCGATCGTCGAGGCCGCCGCTGCCGAGGCGCCCAAGAGCAAGGAAGAGTATCCGGAGCATGCCGCTCTCGAGAAGCAGGCTGCCCGTCGCGCCGAAAAGGCCAAACGCAGCGATCGCAAAAAGTAAGCCCACGGCTTCCCTTCGCGCGAATCCCCTCCCAAGCCGCAGTCGATGGACTGCGGCTTTTTTGCGTTTGCAGATTCCGGTGGGCAACCGGTGAAAAACTTTCCGTAACTCACCATTGCTTCTCTCGCGGCAGCCTCTTGCCTCTCTGTTCCGTTTCATGGCTGACGACTTTTCGAAATCTTCACGCAGGCCCCGCCGCGACTCCTCCGAACCCCGCGATGCGGCGTCTGTGATCGGGCGCATTCCCCCGCACAGCATCGAAGCCGAGGAGTATCTGCTATCCTGCTGTTTCCTCGATGGAGCCGACATTGTGGCACGCTGCCTTGAGGGTAAGCTCAGCGCCGCGGCCTTCTATTCACCGGCGAATCGCGTCGTTTTTGAAAAGCTGGTCGATCTCTACAATAAAGGTGTTCCGATCGATCTCCAGATTCTCGCCGAGGAACTCAAAACGAGCCGCCAACTGGACGAAATCGGTGGCTATGCCTACCTGACGCAGATCAGCAGCCGCATTCCGACCACGGCGCAGTCCAACTACTTTATTGAAAAAGTTCGCGAGCTTCATCTGCTGCGCGAGCTCATCAAGGTGGCCACCAGTGCGGTCGAGAGCTGCTACGCCTATGACGGCGGGCTTGAGGAGTTCGTGGACAAGGTTGAGCAGGACATTTTCAAGGTGACCCAGGACCGCGTCTCCGATGGAGCGGTTCAAATGAAGGGACCCACCAGCGAGGCGATGGCCGTCATCACGAAGATGATGATGAAGAAGGGCGAGCTCACCGGTGTGTCCTCGGGATTCAAGGACCTCGACGCGTTCACCTATGGTTTTCAGCGGCAGGAAATGATCATTCTCGCTGCCCGTCCCTCGATGGGAAAAACCTCCCTGGCGCTGAACTTTGCCGAGGCCGCTGCGATGCCGAGACGTGGAACGGGTGTGCCGATCCTGATCTTCTCTCTCGAAATGGGATCCGCCCAGCTCGCGCTGCGTATGTTGTGCGCACGGGCAAAGGTGAACATGAAATTGTTGCGCGATGGTCTCCTCTCCAAAAATGGTGAAGAGCAGCAGCGCCTGCTCGAAGCCGCCGACGAATTTTCCAAGTCCCCCATTTTCATCGATGACTCGAGTCATCTCACGATCATGGAGCTGCGAGCCAAGGCCCGGCGCCTTCAGGCGCGTCAGAAGCTCGGACTGATCATCGTCGACTACTTGCAACTTCTCGCACCGACCGATTCGAAAACCCCTCGTGAGCAGCAGGTCGCGGAGATTTCCCGCGGGCTCAAGGCGCTCGCCAAGGAACTCGACGTGCCCGTCATTGTGTTGTCGCAGCTCAACCGCTCCGCCGAAAAAGAAAACCGCACGCCCAAACTTTCCGACCTTCGTGAATCCGGCTCGATCGAGCAGGATGCCGACGTCGTTCTCATGCTTGCCCGGCCCAAGGATGCGGACGAAAAATTCCAAGTGGCTGCCGACTCCGCCGAGTTAATCGTTGCCAAACAACGAAACGGACCGGTAGGAGAATTGAAACTTACGTTCCTGAGGGATATTACACGCTTTGAAAACTACACCCAGTAACCCCGTTTTCGGGGTCGTTCGCCTTTTCTTGATCATTGCATTGCTCGTCGCGACGGGCGGAGCGATCAGGGCTCAGTCCGCCAACCCTGGTTACAAGGTGGGGGCATTGGACCTGAAGTTTGTCGGCACCGCCAACGTCAATGAGCAGGTGGTGCGCGCCAACATGCAGGTGCGAGAAGGCATCGATCTCGACGACACGATGATCGATCAGGACATTCGCTCCCTCTACAAGACTGGTCTGTTCGAGTTCATCGAGGTGAAGCGTGACGTCCGTCCCGGTCCTGATCGCATCGTCAACCTGGTCTTTGAACTCACTCCGAAATTCCGGGTGCTCAGCGTTCGCTATGATGGCAACGTCAAGGTCAAGAGCCGCCGCCTCGACAAAGAGATCAAGACCAAGGCCAACTCCGCGCTGGACGAACGCCAGGTGAAGGAGGACGTGACCAAGATTCGCGAGTATTACCAGAAGTCCGGCTACAATCAGGCGCAGGTCAGCTACTCCATTGAGCGCAATCGCGCGACGGGCTTCGGCAACGTCACCTTTAAAATCAACGAGGGTGCCAAGGTGAAGATTGCCAAGGTGAACTTCATCGGCAACGAACACGTCAAGGCGGGCAAGTTGCGCAAGGCGATCGAGACCAAGAAGTGGACCATCTTCTCCTGGATCACCGGATCCGGCCGCTTCAAGGACGACCAGTTTCAGGACGACTTGGACAAGCTGCGCGATTACTACCGGGAGCTTGGCTATCTCGACGTCGAGGTCCCCGCTGACAAGGTTCTCTACGACTACCCCAAATCCAGCAAACTGGTTCTCACCATCCGTATTGTCGAAGGTCGCCAATACAAAGTCGGCGACATCACCATCACCGGCAATACCATCATCCCGACCGACAAGCTTCGCGCGGCGCTCAAGCAGACCACCGGCACGCTTTTCGCTCCGTCGAAAATCGACAAGGATGTAACCGCCCTCGAGGATGCCTATGGCAAGGATGGCTACATCGAGACCCGCGTTCAACTGGTGCGTAAGCCCAATCTCACCACGGGTGCGATCGACGTGGAATATCGCATCCGGGAAAGCGACAAGTTCTATGTCGAATCCATCCGCGTCGAGGGTAACACCAAGACCAAGAGCATCGTGATCATTCGTGAACTGGCCCTCGGGCCGGGCGAAGTGTTCGATTCCGTGCGCATGAAGGTTTCCAAGCAGCGCCTCGACAACACGCGCTTCTTCGAAGAGGTGAACGTCACCCCTGAGACCACTACGATTCCCGGCCGCAAGAACCTCAAGATCGCGGTCAAGGAAGGCCGCACGGGCAATCTTACTTTTGGTGCGGGCTTCAGCTCGCTGGAGCGCGCGGTGGTGTTCGCCGAGTTGACCCAATCCAACTTCGACCTGTTCAACCGTCGCTCCATGTTTCAAGGCGATGGCCAGAAGTTCCGCCTCCGTCTTCAAGTCGGCTCACGGTCCAGCGAGGCGATTCTCTCGTTTGAAGAACCCTGGTTGTTCGAGCAGCAACTGGCGCTCGGTTTCTCCCTCTTCCGTTCGGAGTCGGACTACAACAGTTCCTTCTATCAAGAGGTGCGCACC
>JAQSWS010000163.1 GCA_029266495.1 Rariglobus sp.
CTGACCGGTTTAATCGCGCTCGATCAGGGGTGGGGGATGGGCGCTGGTTTTTTCTCCCGCCAGCCGCGCCAGAGTTCAAACAAGATGGGCACGACGGAAAGAAAGATGATCATGAGAATGACCAGCTTGAAGTTCTTCTGCACGACCTCTGCACCGCCGAAGAAGTAACCCGCGTAGATGAAGAAGTAGATCCAGACAAAGCCGCCGACGATGTTGAAGGTGATGAACCGCTTGTAATTCATTTTGCCCACGCCCGCGACGAAGGGGACAAAGGTGCGCACGATGGGCACGAAGCGGGCGAGGATGATCGCGCGACCGCCGTATTTGAGGAAAAAATTGCTGGCCCGGTCCAGATGCTTGCGACGTAGAAAAATGGAGTCGTCCCGCCGAAAGACGGCCGGTCCTAGCTTGGCGCCAATCCAGTAATTGACCGTGTCGCCGATCACGGCTGCCACGAAGAGCAGGAGGGCCATGAGGTGAACGTTGAGGCCGGTTTCGGATTTTGCGCAGAAGGCCCCGGCGGCGAACAGCAGCGAATCACCCGGGAGAAACGGGGTTACCACAAAACCCGTTTCCGCGAAAATGATCAGGAAGAGCACCGCGTAGGTCCAGACCCCGTAATCGCGGATGATTTCGGCGAGGTGGGTGTCAATGTGGAGGATGAAGTCGATGAGCTTCTTGATCAGGTCAATCATGTGGCGGAACGGAGAGAGTGTTAAAACATGCCGGAGCCCGAGCACAAAAAAGCAGGCAGTCCGGGAACTGCCTGCTTTTAAAAACGAAGATGGATCTGAAAATCAGACGTCGGGCTTGGTCTTGCGGAGGCCGGAGACGCGCTCGCCTTCCTTCCACTGACCGCGCTTTTTGAGGATGGCGACGCGCTCGAAGCGCTTCAGGACGTTGCGCTTGATGACGAGGCCGTTGGCGCCTTGGAGACTTTTGTGCTGTGACATGGTGTTAAAAAAGAGGATTTCGACTCGTTAAAGGGTCAGGTTGCTAGAGCTCGCCCGTGCCCATGACAAGTATTTTTCTGCAACATGTTCCGCCTTTATCACGATCCACTCCGGAGTTTGATAAGGATGACGGGCGTGAACCCACGTTTCCAAGGCGGTTCGTTGCGATGGTAAGAACTTGAAGGTCAGGCGGTATTCTTCGGACTTTTCCTGGGCTCCTTCCCAAATGTAATGAGACTGGATCGGACCCTCGACCTGCACGCAGGCGGCCAGGCGTGCGGTGGTGGCCGACGCCGCGAGTTTGTCGGCGATGACCTTGGTGGGCACGGTGGTCCAGGCGATCAGCATGGTCGCTATCGCAAGCAAGGCGCTGGCCGGACGCAAGTCTGGGGGAAATAAACCCTTGACCGACCCGGGGTCCGGCCTTTGCTATCGGACCTTTTATAGCCATCGCCCACGCCCGACCATGAGAGACGACTACCTTAAAGAAGCCCACAAAGTCATTCCGGACGCCAACATCCTGATCAACGTGGTTTCACGCCGCGTAAAGCAGCTCCGCCGCGGCCAGCGCGCCTTGGTGGAGTCCCTCGAAAAGCTTTCCCCCGAGGACATCGCCCTGCGCGAGATCATCGAGGGCAAGATCACCTACGAAGAGGCCGAGGCCACCAAGTAAAAGACCATTGCCGCGGGATCTGCCCGCAGGTCCACGGGTCATTCCGTGCCAAGCCGGGAATCGGGGTGGTTCTTAACCCGTCCGATTGATTCCTCGCTTCGCGCAGAGTGGCCTTTTTTATAGCTCTCCATCGGGCACTCCGCCCCGTTTCCTGTTCTCATGTCCGCCCAGAAGAAAGACCCCCAGCGCTTCACGGAAGTTCGCAACGCCAAGGCGCTGCGCGATTTTCATGTGGAGGAGCGTTTTGAGGCGGGGATCGCGCTCCACGGCACCGAGGTGAAGGCGATCCGGGCCGGTCGCGCGCAGATCAGCGATGCCTTCGGCAAATTCGAACGGGGCGAGTTGTGGCTGTTCAATGCGCACATCGACGAATACGCGTTCGGCAACATCAACAACCACGCCGCGCGCCGCACGCGCAAACTGCTGCTTCACCGCCATCAGGTCCGCAAGATCGCCCAGGCGATGCAGGTTGGCGGTCGCGTGCTCGTGCCGTTGCGGATGTATTTCAAGGAGGCGCTGGTCAAGGTGGAGGTCGCGATCTGCGTCAGCAAACAGCTCCATGACAAACGTGACGACCTGCGCAAAAAAGCCGAGATGATGGAAGTGAACAAAGCCCTTAAAGTCCGCCGCTCATGACCAAGCTTACCTCGTCGGTGACCGTCCGCGTGCCGGGCAGCACCTCCAATTGCGGCGCGGGTTTCGACACCCTGGGGCTGGCCCTTCAGCTGCATAACCGTGTCACGCTTTCCCGCGAGGAGGGTGATGCGTCCCGTCCCGCCACGGCGGGCGACGGACGTGCGCAGGCGATGGTGGAGACGACCGCGGCGGCGTTTTTCGCGGCGGCGCGCATCCGCCCGTTTGGATTTTCGTATCGGATTTTTGGTGACGTGCCGCCCGCGCGCGGGCTGGGCTCCAGTGTCACGGTCATCGGCGGCGTGCTTGGCGGGTTGAACGCCCTGTCGGGCGTGGCGCTGTCGAAGCATCAGCTCGTGGCGATCGCCACGGCGATCGAGGGGCATCCCGACAATGCGGCGGCGGGTATTCTCGGAGGCTTTTGCGTGGCGCGCTGCGACGCGACCACCGGGACGTATGTCGACACGGTGCGGGTGGAGCTTCCCGGGGAGCTTGCGTTCGTCGCCACGTCGCCGGACGTGGAAATGCTCACCAAGGAATCGCGCGGCGTGCTGCCCTCGACCCTGCCGTATTTCGACGCGGTGAAGAGCATCAACAGCGCGACCTATCTGGTCGCGTCCCTGGTTTCCGGGGAATACGAGCGCCTGCGCCATGCGGTGGTCGATTACATGCACGAGCCTTACCGGTTGCCGCGCATTCCGGGTGGACGCGCTTCGATCACGGCGGGTGTGGCGGCGGGCGCCTACACCGGATGGTTGAGCGGAAGCGGTTCGACGGTGCTCTGCGTGGCTCCGCAGGCCGTGGCCGGAGCGGTGGCCAAGGCGATGCAGGGGGCCTTCGCCGGGGCGGGCGTGACGAGCACCGCCCGCGTCCTGACGACCGACAATGCCGGGTTAGCGGTGGAGTGAAACGGCTCCGTCCCGTAGCGGAGAGCCCGCGTCGGCCGGCCAGTGTTTTTCGATCAGCACCGCCAGTTGCTGCCATCGAAAGGGTTTGGGCAGGATCGCCTTCAAGTGGGCCATCTGATCGGCCTCCTCTTCGTCCTCGAGGGCATGGCCCGTGATGAGAAGGCAGGGCGGCGCGACCGGCTTTAATTCACCGACCTTGCGGATCAGATCGAGGCCGTTGTGGTGCGGCATGTAATAATCCGTCACAAAGATGCCGACATCGAGCCAGCAACTCCGTGAACGACATTTCGTCATCGACGATTACTATGGCTTTGCCTGCTTTCTCCTCCACGCCGGCGAGCATGCGGGTGGCTCTCCCGGGCGCAAATGCAAACGCCATTGGCGGAAGGGTTGCATCGGACGGCGGGCTCGGGTGGGGTGGTTTGCTTTTCAGTCATGCTGCACATCGTCCTTTTCCAGCCAGAGATTCCCCAGAACACCGGCAATATCGGCCGGATGTGTGCACTCACCGGCTCGCGATTGCACCTGATCCACCCGTTGGGATTTGAGATCACCGACAAGCATCTCAAACGCGCGGGCATGGACTACTGGCACGCCCTCGACGTGCATCACCACGCGGACTGGCCCGCGTTCAAACGCAGCGAAGCGGGGCCGCGGCGGCTGTGGCTGTTTACGACGAAAACCACCTGCAGTTATTGGGGCGCGACGTTCGCCGACGGCGACGGATTGGTCTTCGGCAGCGAGGGCCATGGTGCGCCCGAGTGGTTGCATGCCGAATTCGGCGAGGACCGGAGGCTCACCATCCCGCACGCCAACCATGAACTGCGTTCGCTTAATTTGAGCACCGCGGCCGGTATCGCCTGTTACGAGGCGTTGAGGCAAACGGGATTGCTGGCGTGAGCAAACATCACGCTCAACGCATCGCGGGGCGCAGTTCGCGGCGGAGTTCTCCCGCGAGAATCACTTGTTCACGGCACGAGGCACTGATGGCGTCCGGCGAGTTGTCCGTCAGAGCCATGCTTTTGAAGGAGATGGTGAGGGGAGTGCCGGCGGGAATTTTGGCGGTCTGGAGTCGTTTTGCGCAGAAGTCTCGAAGGCTCCCGGCGCGTGATTCGAGCACGAGGTAAATGGTTTCGGTTCCCGCGCCCGTTGAGTAAACCACCGCGACGCCCGGCGCCACCGGCGGGATCTTCATTTCGATTTCAGCTGCGGAGCAGGTGGTGAGACCGAAGCGTTTTTGCCAGGGGGCGGTTTTGGTATCCATCCGTGAGCGTCGCCTCATCGTTCCCCTGACACAACGCGTTTTATGAGTGCCGGGGGTTAAGGAAAAACCGGCAAACCACGCAGTGAAGCCCCCCATGGCGACGAGTGGTGCAGACTGGTATCATGAACATCATGAATACCCTGCTCCTCATTATTGTGCTTCTTCTTTTATTCGGCGGTGGTGGTTTTTACTTTGG
>JAQSWS010000109.1 GCA_029266495.1 Rariglobus sp.
GCGAAAAAAATGCAGAAGGCGTGCGGCTGCGGTGGCACGGTCAAGGACGGTGCGATCGAGATCCAGGGTGATCAGCGCGAGGTGGTGGCGCGGATTCTGACCGAGGCGGGGTTCCGGCCGGTGATGGCCGGCGGTTGAGCGCGATAGAGACGGAGACGGAGTTTTAACGCAAAGACGCCAAGGTCAGAAAAGGTCGCAAAGTCGATCCTTGCGAACTTTGCGTCCCTGGCGTCTTTGCGTTGAAGGATTGATCAGGCGGCCAAACCGGCGGCGAGGGCCAGGGCGCTCTTGGCGCGGTTCAGGATGTAGAGGTGATAGCCGGGCGCGCCGTGGGCGAGGAGGTCGCGGATTTGGGTGAGCGCCCAGTCGATGCCGATGATTTCGACGACATCGGGATTGGATTCGGCGACTTCGAGGCGGCGGGCGAGCGCGGAGGGCAACACCGAGCCGGAGAGCGTGGCGATGCGCTGGATTTGCTTCACCGAAAGCACCGGCATGAGTCCGGGCACGATGGGAACGGTGATGCCGGCGGCGCGGCATTTGTCCACGAAGCGATGATAGATGGCGTTGTCGAAAAAGAGCTGGGTCGTGACGAAGGCCGCGCCGGCGTCGACCTTGCGTTTCAAGTTGTCCAGATCGACTTCGAGCGACGGTGCTTCGGGGTGTTTTTCGGGATAGCCGCCGACACCGAGGCAGAAGTCGGGGTGACGGGCTTTGAGGAGCCCGACCAGTTCGTTGGCGTAGCGGAGGCCGTCGGGGGCGACGGTGAACTCGGTGGCGCCCTTCGGCGGGTCGCCGCGCAGGGTCATGATATTGCGGAAACCGTTTTCGTAAATCTGGTCGGCAAGCGCGGTGAGCTCGGCGCGGCTGTGTCCGACGCAGGTGAGGTGCGGCATCACTGTAAAAGCAAACTCATCCTTGAGGAGGCGGCTGACCTGGGCGGTGCGTTCACGGGTGGTGCCACCGGCGCCGTAAGTCACGGACACGAAATCCCACGGAATGGCTTTAAGCGCGGTCGCGGTCTGCCGGAGGGCCTCGACGCCGGCATCGTCCTTGGGCGGGAAGAATTCGAGGGAGCGAAGGGGACGGGTTTCGGCGAAAAGGTCGGAGATGGGCCGGTCGGGATTCATTTACGCATCAATGTATGCGGATCTGTTGATGCGTTGGCAAGGCGAGACTCACGGCTTTGTGCCGGCAGGGGGTGGCGACGGAGGTGTTGGGACCGGTTCAAACAACGAGGCGCGGTCGGCAGGGAGGGAGGTGAAGATGAATTCTCCGACTTGGAAGGCGCGTTTTTTCATGAGGGTGTTGATGGGCGCGGAGGCATCGGAGTGGGTGAGGAAGGCGAAGACGGGACCGGCAGGAACCTTGTCGGTGAGCGGGCCGACGACGGCGGCGGGGCCGGTTTTTTCGGGTTCGGTCGCGAGAGGCGCGGGCTTGGCGGCCTCGGCTGCCAGCGTGGAGGGGAGGGCGGGATCGGGCTTCGTGGCGTCGGGCTTTACGACGACGCGTTCCGGCTGGCGGCCGATGGAGACGGTGTGGGTTTTGCCGTCGAAGGTCTTGAGGGTGATGGTGCGGGCGTGTTCGCGGGCACCGATCGCTTCGGGGGCGTCGGGAGCGTTTGTTTCGGTGAAGCGCAAGCTGGCGAGGTTGCTCAGCAGACTGGTGACGGCGGACGCCTTGACCTGTTGCCCGGCGGGCGTGGACGCGGTGGTGAAGGCGGCGGCTTTGTCGGTGCGGGTGAGTGTGAGCGGTTCGCCGGACGGGAAGGTCAGCGTCACGCCGGCGATGTCGTCCTGCGAAAACGTGAGGAGCGTGGTGTCGGTCCAGTTCCGGGCGGTGGCGTCAAGCCAGACGCTGACGCGGCTGAGATAGGCCTTGGTTATGTCGTCAAACTTGACGAAGCGGCCGCCGCCGTCGGCGTTTTTGCCGAGCGTGAGCGTGACGAGGGGCTTATCCGCGGCATCGGCGAGGGCGACGCGTGTATCCTTGAATTCGAGACGCGCGATGCGATCGGGGTTTTGGGTGACGAGGCGCTCGACCTTGGCGGATGTCAGGCTGCCGACGAGCGAGGAGAGCTTGGAGAAATCGGCGGGAAAGTCGTGGTAGGACTCGTTGATCCAGGCGCCGGGCGAGGACTGGCGCAGGCGGACAGTCTGACCGTTTTCGGAGAGGTCGATACGAGCGGCGCGCTCCACAAGCGCGGGCGCGACGAGCGGTTCGCCGACGCGGTTGTCCGCGGATGCGGAGGTGCCGCCGGGTCGTTTGAGGAGGTAGGCTCCACCGGCAAGAACGGCGAGGGCGAGGATGACGATGAGGAGGGTTTTGAGTTTCATCGTGAAGAGGAGGAGGGCGCGTGGTGTTTTTAAAACTCAGGTGCGGCGGGCGCGGTAGAACCAGAGGCCGAAGCCGCCGATGAGCAGCGGGGTGGCGAAGAGGTTGATGACGAGCAGGCGGTTTCCGAGGGCGTCGATGTCCTCGCGCAGGGCGCGGCGGATCTCGCGCCGTTCGCCATTCATGACGGCCTCCTGTTTGCGGAAATCGTCGATGGCTTTCTGCATCTCGGGCGTGGCGACGAGACGGCCGCCGTCGGTGCGTTTGCCCTGGAGTTCGGAGAGCTTGGACTGAACCTCGCCGATGCGGGCTTCGAGAGCGGTGAGCTGCTGCTGGTATTTTTTTTGGGCATCGACCTGCATTTTGGCGACGACCGTGAAGGGGCGAAGCGCGTTGCCCTTGCCGCGGATGGAGATCAGGTCCTGCGAGCCGGCGAGGAATTCGACGGCGTTGCTGCCGAAGGCGAGGTTGTCGTTGAGCGGTTCGGCCGCCTGGGTGCCGAGAAAGTTCATCCGGCGCACGCTGTAATCGTCGAGGAGCCAGTCGGTGTC
Source organism: Rariglobus sp. (assembly GCA_029266495.1). Classification (GTDB taxonomy): domain Bacteria; phylum Verrucomicrobiota; class Verrucomicrobiia; order Opitutales; family Opitutaceae; genus Rariglobus. Next base: position 2,886 of record JAQSWS010000109.1, read on the forward strand.
GGCGACGAGGAAGAGGGTGCTGGTGCCGGTGGATTCCTTCAGGCTGGCTTCGGTGGCCGGTGCGGCCGCGGGGAAGGGGGCTTCTTCGGTCTTTTTGGCTTCGTCCTTCGGGGCGCCGTCGGGGAAGGCGGTCTTGAATTTACCGGTGAGCAGGGCGGCGAGGGTGCGTTTGCCGGAGGGCAAAATCTGACGGTCGATCTGGTCGGGGGACATCATCTGCAGGGTGGTTGCCATGATGTCCCCGGTCTGGTCGGAGGTTTGCACGAGGGGCGTGGCGGTGACCCCGGCGGGAGCGGTGATGCGGAAGCTGCCGGACTCGACGAAGAGCAGTGATTCGAGTTGGGCGACGGCTTGCGACTGGGCGTCGAGGTCGCCCTTGGTGAGCGAGAGCCAGACGGGGAGGCGGGTGACGGTGCCCTGGCCGGTTTGCACGGGCGTGGCCTTCGCGAGATCACCGACGACCTGCTGGGGATCGTAGGTGACGCCATAGGCCTTGAGGAGGGCGGGCAGGTCGCTGGAGAGGTTGGGGGCGGCGCCATACATGGCGGCCTGCCCGCCCTGCATCTTGAAATATTGCGAGGACGGATCGACGGCGAGGAACACGGGTTTTCCGCCGAGGAGGAACTGGTCGATGGCGTATTGAAGTTTTGGCGACACGCCCTGGGGGTGGACAATGGCGAGGGCGTCGAGACCGGCGGGCAGGGCGGTGGCGGAGGTCTCGACGGGCACGAGTTCGAAGCTGCGCTCCCATTCGCCGGCGATGAGCTGGCCGGGTTGCGGGGGGCGGCCCATCATCATCATGGGATTGTAGGCCTGGGCGCGGAGGGGAAGGCTGGTGATGAGGCCGAGTTTTTTACGGCTGAGCTGCTGCACGCTATAGACCAGTTGCGAGAGGTCGTATTCGAGGAACGACTCCCGTTGCGGAGTGAGCGCGGGGATGTTTTTTTGCTGGTCGGCCTGGGTGGCGACGAGGCCGAAGTAGAGGGATTCGCCGGTGGCCGGGACGACTTGCGGCTGGAGGCCGGCGGAGGCGGCGCGCTCCTCTTCAGGGGTGTCGGGGCGCGGGTTGATGATGTTGAGGGTGAGTTTCCCGCGGGACGCGCGGACGTATTGGCGGAGCATCTCCTGGACCCGCTCGGCGTAGTTTTTGTCGGCGACGCGGAGGCCGGAGGCGTCCTTGGAGAAGTAATAATCGATGACGATGGGTTCATCGATTTTCCCCAGGAGCGACTTGGTGCCGGGCGAAAGCGTGTAGATGCGGTCGGCGGTGGCGTCGCCGCGCAAGGGGAGCTGCGAGGCGAGGTAGTTGACCAGCACGAGGCCGGCGAAGAGGAGGGCGATGATCAGGGCTTTGCTTCCGATTTTCATGATGCAGGCGGGAGCGAAGGGTTAGCGTTCGAGGGCGACGACGTTCAGGAAGAGCGTGAAGCCGGTGAGCGAGAGGAAGAAGACGACGTCCTTCGGGTCGATGATGCCCTTGGTGAAGGCATTGAAGTGCGTCGCGAAACTGAAGTTGGCGAGCAGGTCGACCGCCCAGACGGGGAGGACGGCGGAGAGGACGCCGTTGAAAACGCTCCAGCCGAGGAAGAGGAGGACGAGGCAGGCGAGCACGCTCAGGACGAAGCTGATGACCTGATTGCGGGTGAGCGCGGAGGTGAGCGAGCATACGCCGAGGTAGGAGCCGGCCATCAGAATGCTGCCGAGGTAGCTGCTTGCGATGACGCCCCAGTCGGGGTTTCCGAGGTAGCCGACGGTGATGACCATCGGAAAACTCAGGAGGATGGCCACCGTGAGAAACGCCCAGGCGGCGAAGAATTTGGCGAGGACGGCTTCGAGGGTGGTGATCGGAAGCGTGAAGAGCAGCTCGATCGTGCCGGTGCGTTTTTCCTCGGACCAGAGGCGCATGCCAGCCGCCGGAATCAGGAATAGAAACAGCCACGGGTGAAACACGAAGAAGCTCTCGAGTGTGGCGAGGTTGGCTTTGAAAAAGCCGCCGATGAAGAAGGCGAGGCCGACCGAGGCCATCAGGAAGACGACCAGGAAAACGTAGGCTACCGGCGAGCGAAAGTAGCCGAAGAACTCACGTTTAAAGACGGGGGTGATCTGGGACATGACTGAGAAGTAGCGAGTAGTGAGTAGCGGGTAGCGAGTAGGCCAGAGACGGTGATGCCCATTACTCGCTACTGGTTGTCAGGCTGCGGAAGATGGCGTCGAGGCGGGCGCCGGGCTGGCGGGCGCGGAATTGGGAGGGGGTTTCGTCCACCACGACCTTGCCTTGCGAGATGATGATCACGCGCGTGCAGATGGCCTCGACCTCCTCGAGAATGTGGGTGGAGAGGACGACGGCTTTTTCGGTTGCGAGGTTTTTGATGAGCGTGCGCACCTCGTTTTTTTGATTGGGGTCGAGGCCGTCGGTGGGTTCGTCGAGGATGAGCACGGGCGGGTTGTGGAGGAGTGCCTGCGCAAAACCGACGCGCTGCTTGTAGCCCTTGGAAAGCGTTTCGATCGTCTGGGTGCGGACGGGCGCGAGCTGGGTGAGGCCGAGGGCGCGTTCAACGTGCGAGCTGCGCGTTTCACTTGTGCGAAAGCCGCGGGTTTCGGCGATGAAGCCGAGGAATTCCTCGACGGTCATTTCGCCGTAGGCGGGGGCGCTTTCGGGCAGGTAACCGAGACGGCTCTTCACGGCGACGGGATCGCGGGTGACGTCGTGCCCGTCGACGAGGGCGGTGCCTGCGTCGGGGCGGAGAAAGCCGGTGATCATCTTCATCGTGGTGGACTTGCCGGCGCCGTTGGGGCCGAGGAAGCCGAGGATGTCTCCGCGGTTGACGGTGAAGCTGACGCCATCGACGGCGCGCTTGGAACCGTAGTGTTTCACGAGACCTTTAACTTCGATCATGGAGCGAATCAGAGGTGGACGGAGGGGGTGTGTGGGCTTGCTGGGAAAGCCGTGTGCGGAAAAAAGTTCCGCGGAAAAAACGAGGCAATGGCCTAAAAATTCCGGGCGGCGGAGTTCAAGCCGTTTTTTTCCGAATCCGGCGGAGGCGTGTGCGCAGGCATAAAAAAACCTGCGCGCGAGGGATCGCGGGCAGGTTTTTGCGGAATTGCGAGCAGGCGCGCTCCTTCATTCCGGACTTCCGAAGCGCGCTTAGGGACTCGGCCGAAAACAGATCGTCAATTCTGCTTGGCCTTGAAGCGCGATCCGGCGTCGCCGCCTTCGGTCATTTACCTCTGGTAAACTCCCTTGCCGGCTCCTGGGCTGGCGTTCCAATCCCGGCGCAGCTTTGGCGATTTATTTTCGTCCGAATCCCTTACTTCTTTTTGAAGCCGTCCGGATTTTGGGAGTGCCATTTCCAGGCGGTGGCGACGATGGGCTCGATCGTCATGTATTTCGGCTCCCAGCCGAGTTCGCTCTTTGCCTTCGATGAATCGGCGTAGAGGGCGGGCGGATCGCCGGCGCGGCGCGGGCCGGTCACGTAGGGGACTTTCCTGCCGGTGACTTTTTCAACGGCGTGGATCACTTCGAGCACCGAGGTGGGCGTGCCGGTGCCGAGGTTGTAGAAGAGGGCGGTGCCGGGCTTTTCGAGTTTCTCGAAGACGGCGATATGGGCGCGACTCAGGTCGTCCACGTGAACGTAGTCGCGGAGGCAGGTGCCATCCGGGGTGGGATAGTCGGTGCCAAACACCTGGACGTTTTCACGCTTGCCGACGGCGGCATCGATCACGAGCGGGATGAGGTGCGTCTCGGGATTGTGCTGTTCGCCGATGGAGCCGTCCTCGGCCGCGCCGGCGGCATTGAAATAGCGGAAGGCGGCGAAGCTGAGGCCGTAGGCGGAGGCGAAGGATTTGAGGGCGTTCTCGATATCAAGCTTGGTCTGGCCGTAGGGGTTGATCGGGGCCTGCGGCATCGTTTCAACAAGCGGCATCTTTTCGGGGATGCCGTAGGTGGCGCAGGTCGAGGAGAACACGAATTTTTTCACGCCCGAGCCGATCATGCAGCGCAACAGGTGCAGCGTGGATGCAACATTGTTGAAGTAATACTTCATCGGATCGGTCACGCTTTCGCCGACGTAGGCGTAGGCGGCGAAGTGCATGACGATGTCGATCTTCTCCTTGCGGAGGATTTTTCCGACTTCGCTCTCGTTGCCGAGATTCACCGAGTAGAAAGGCACATCGCCGGCGACGGCCGCCCGGTGGCCGAAGACGAGATTGTCCAGCACGACGGGGTTGTGCCCGGCCGCGATCAATTGACGAACACAGTGACTGCCGATGTAGCCGGCTCCTCCAACAACTAGGACGTTCATATTTGGAGCCTAGGCTTGTATTGCGTTTATCCCACGCTTGGCTAGCGGTTTTTCCAGCTCATGTCGTTTAAATCCCCGCGCATCGTCATCACCGGAGTCGGCCTTACCGCCCCGAATGGCAACACGTTGTCCGAGTTTCGCCACAACCTCCTCTCGGGTGTCGGCGGGATCGAGAAGAAGGAGATTCGCTACATGGGAGAACTCCTCGCGGGCGTCTGTCATTACGACGCGCTAAAATACCAGACGAAAAAGGAAATCCGCGTGGGCACCCGCGCCGGGTCCATCTCGATCTATTGCGCCCGCGAGGCGGTGGCCGACAGCAAGGTCGACTTTGCCTCCTTCGCCAAGGATCGCATTGGCGTCTACATTGGCACAACCGAACACGGAAACGTCGAGACCGAGAACGAGGTCTACGCCATCTCGAAGTTCAACTACGACACCAAGTATTGGTCGCATTACCACAACCCGCGCACGGTTTCCAACAACCCGGCGGGCGAGGTCTCCCTCAACCTCGGTATCACCGGTCCCGCCTACACGATCGGCGCCGCCTGTGCCGCGGGCAACATGGGCCTCATCCATGCCGCACAGATGCTCCGCCTCGGCGAGGTCGACTTCGCGATCTGTGGCGGCGTGAGCGAATCCATCCACACCTTCGGCATTTTCGCCGGTTTCAAATCCCAGAACGCGCTCGCCAGCCATCCCGAGCCGCTCAAGGCCTCGCGTCCTTTTGACAAGGCCCGCAATGGCATCGTCATTTCCGAGGGCGGCGCGCTCTACACGCTTGAACGCCTCGACGATGCGATCGCCCGCGGCGCGAAAATTTATGGCGAGATCGCCGGCTATTGCGTCAACTCCGACGCCAGCGACTACGTTCTTCCCAATCCCGGCCGCCAGGCCGAGTGCGTTCGCAAGGCTCTTGCGTCGGCCGGCATGGCTCCGCAGGACATCCACATCGTCAACACGCACGCGACGGCCACGCCGCTTGGCGACATCCAGGAGTGCCAGGCGATCGGCGCGGTGTTCGCCAACTGTCCCGACACTTACATCAACAACACCAAGAGCTTCATCGGGCATTGCATGGGTGCGGCCGGAGCCCTGGAACTCGCGGGCAACCTGCCGTCCTTCGACGACCTCACGGTTCATCCCACGATCAATGTCGACGACCTGGACCCGCAGTGCGCATTGCCCGGCCTCGTGATCAACCAGCCGAAGAAGGTCGGCAAGGTGGATGCGATCCTGAACAATTCGTTCGGCATGCTTGGCATAAATTCCACGTTGATTGTGAAACGCTTCACGGCCTGACTCTGCCCTTACATTTTCAAAATGACCAAAGACGAAACCAAACAAGTGGTCCTCGATATCATCGCCGACATCGCCCCGGACGAGGATATTTCGAACCTCAAGCCCGACGTGCGCCTGCGCGACCAGATGCAACTCGATTCGATGGACTTCCTCGACATCGTGATGGAGCTCCGCAAACGCCACAACATCGAGGTTCCCGAGGCCGACTACCCGCAACTCGCCTCGCTCGACAGCTGTGCCGAGTATCTCACCCCGAAGTTCACCGCGCTCGGCAAATAATTCTGCGTATGGTTTCTGCACGGCCTGACTTCGGTCAGGCCTTTTTTATTTTTAACGCAAAGACGCAATGGCCAAGGCCCGCAAGGATCGCAAAGAAGGACAGTTTTGGTATTCCTCCGATCTTTGCGTTCTTCGCGGCCATTGCGTCTTTGCGTTAAAAATTCGATCCGGTTCCGCATGACCACCTCCACCCACTACGACGTTGCCATCATTGGCGCGGGCATGGCCGGGCTTGCCGCCGGCATCCGTCTTGCGCACTTCGGCAAGAAGGTGTGCATCTTTGAACGGCACAACGCGCCGGGCGGACTCAACAGTTTCTACAGCATCGATGGTCGCAAATATGACGTGGGCCTCCATGCGATGACCAATTTCGTGCGTGCCGGTGTCAAAGGCACCCCGCTTACCAAGCTCCTCCGTCAGCTCCGCATCGAACGCGACGAGTTCGCCCTCTGCGAACAGAAGCGCTCCCGGGTCGCCTTTGGTCCGCGCGGCGAGGTGTCGCTCACCTTCACCAATGACTTCACCGTCTTTGAGAGCGAAGTCGCCCGCCAGTTTCCCGCGCAGATCGACGGCTTTCGCCGCCTCGTTGCGCTCATCCGCACCTATGACGATGTTTCGCTCGGCGCACAGCCCGAGTCGGCGCGCGCGGTCATCCGCCGCCATGTCACCGATCCTCTGCTTGAGGACATGTTGTTTTGCCCGGTCATGTATTATGGCAGCGCGACCGAGCACGACATGGAGTTCGGCCAGTTCGTGATCATGTTCAAGGCCCTCTTCCTCGAAGGCTTCGCCCGCCCTCTTGATGGCGTGCGGGTGATCATTCGCACGCTCCTCGACAAATACCGCGCCGCCGGCGGCGAGCGCCGCATGAAGTGCGGTGTGCAAAAAATCGTCGTGCGTGATGGGCATGCGTCCGCGTTGATTTTGGACAACGGTGAGGAAGTGACCGCAACGCATGTGATCAGCACGGCGGGCGCACCGGAGACCGAACGGCTATGCAGGTCCGACCGGCGGTCGGACGGCCGGGAAGTCCGACCAGCGGCCGGGCCTGCAAGAGATCATCCCACGGGTGAGCTTAGTTACACCGAGACCATCACCGTTCTCGACCGCGAACCGTCCGCGCTGGGGTGGGGAGACGACACCATTGTTTTTTTCAACGACTCGGAGAAATTCACCTACGCGCGAAGCGAGGCCCAGGTCGATACGCGCAGCGGCGTGATCTGCATTCCTAACAATTTTGACTTCGGTCCGGAGGCGCACCTGCCCGAAGGTCTTTTCCGCTGCACTTGCCTTGCGAGCTATGACCAGTGGGTGAACCTGCCGGAGGACGACTATCAGGCGGCGAAGATCCGCTGGTATGGGGAGATCCAAAAGAGCGCCCAACGTTTCCTGCCGCCGCTGCCATCGGCTGATGCGCTCGTCCGGGCAACACGGGCGACCGACATGTTTACTCCGCGCACGATTACCAAATTCACGGGACGCCTGGGCGGTGCGATTTACGGTTCGCCGCAAAAGGTCCGCGACGGACGCACCGCCGTGGACAATCTTTATCTCGCAGGCACGGATCAGGGGTTTTTGGGGATCATCGGGGCGATGCTCAGCGGCATCTCGATGGCGAATTTCCACATTCTCGCCGGCGGGAAATAGCGCAGACTTCCAGTCTGCTCCGCTGTCGATGCAGGCTGGAAGCCTGCGCTACTTCACCACGCGGCCTCGATCTCCGCCGCCGTCAGCACGGGCACGCCTGCTTCGTCCGCGAAGCGCCGCCATTGCGCCAGTGCCGCGCGCACCGTGTCGATCACCCGCTTCGCCTCCTTCGGATCCAGCGACTCCGATTTCGCCAATTTCATCAAATGCTCCACGCCGGGGGCGCGGCGTTCGCCGCACACCGCCATGCCGCGTTCGGGCATGTGTTGCGCGCTGATGAATGTCAGGTCGTAAGCCGGCCCGAGCGTCCAGGCGCGGTCCTGATAGATGAACCCGTGGTTCTTTGCGTGGTCGTCCCGATTGCCGGCGAGCACGTTGAACACCGCGCGCCGATATGCGCGCCACACCTCGCGCTCGTCCCTGGTCAACCGCCGGGTTGCTCGGAGCAACGTCTGGTAATCCAGATCGCCTCCGCCCGCGTGCAACAGGCCGCCCAGCGTGTGGTGGTGCAGGCGTTGGGCACCTGTGCGATCAAAGCGTTTCACCGCGAAGTGACGCCGCACGCCGTCGGCGTGCGGTGTCTCCAGCAGCCGCGTATCGGGGAAATCGATACCGGCGGCCCGGGCCATGCGCGCGTAGGCTTCCTCCAGGGGGCCGAGCTCTCCATCACGGCTGGTGTCGAACTTCACGATCCAGGGCGAATAACCGGCAACCACCTGCTGGCCGGCGAGGGGAGGACTGTCGCCGGAGTCGGGAAGGTTGAGCAGCGCCTTGGGTCGCGCACCGCCGGCCGACGCGCCCACTTGGGCGAGCGCGTCCAAATCCACGGCGCCGCCCTTTCCGGCTTCGTCCGCCGCCATGTAGAGTTCGGGAAGAGTGATTTCACCGGGAGGGGCTACGTCCAGCCCGGGCGCGTAGTCGAGTGCGCCCATCGCCCTCCGGCCTACATAGGCCAGCATCATGAGCGGCGTGACCGCATGCTCCGGGGTGCCGCGTTCACGAAACCACGCCATCATCACGCGGCGCCCCCAATGATCGGGCAGCGAATCCTCGAAAAGACCGTGCAGGCGCATTGTCGGCACCGCGGGGTCGCGCGCCTTTACGCCCGGGCCGAGCGGCAGGTGAAACGGCGACAGCTCGTGTCCGCTCGCGATGAATTCCGGCGCGTATTCAAAAAAGATGCCACCTCGGGCCACCGCGAGTGTGCCGACCGTGAGTCCCTGGTAGTGGACGGTGACGCGGCTCATGGTTGTTTCCGTCGTCCGCGCTGGCGCTCGGGTTTCGTCAACTGCTCCAGGGACATGCCGGCGAGATCCTGACCGCGGCCGATACGGTCGAATTCCTCCAGAAGATCGAGCACCTCCAGAACCTTGAGCAGGCGGATCAGAGAAATGCGTCCGGTGCGCTCGAAGAGAACGTAGGTCGCGGTCTTGAGGCCGGCGCGACGCGCGATTTCGTCCTGGGTCCATGCCCGCTGCAGCCGGCGCTCACGCAGACGACCGGCCAAGTCGGAGGCGATTTCGAGCGGCGATTTAATCGATAACATTATATCTAAAAAAACATAAATGTTAGGTTAGTCGATATAATATTATCGCTTTGTAAGCCGTCGCACTCGGCGTTTTTGCACTGAAATCCGAGGCGGCTGGCTCAGGCTTTGAAACAATATGGGCAGGACTTTTCGTAAACATACCGGGCATCTTTCTGCTCGGTGACGGTCAGAGGCATCTGGCAGTTCCAGCAGAGGACCGAGCCGGTTTCCTTGAGTTCGGGGTTCACACCGACGCGCCGGTCGAACACGAAGCATTC
>JAQSWS010000110.1 GCA_029266495.1 Rariglobus sp.
GACTGGAGGGTGCCACCCGCCTCCTACCCGACTCCATCCCGCCTGCACCTGACTGGCCTAGCCTCTTGAAATGAGATTCCTCGCCCCTACGGAGTTCTGGGGTGATTGGCTTTAAGCCTGATGCTGAGGGCACATCTTTTCCATGGTCGCGCGGCTCTCTTCAGGGTTCGCATCTTTCCTCGTTTCACCTGCATAGGATGATGGATCGCACGCACGCCCGGCGTGAAGGTGGCCGTGCTTGGCCTGCGGGTGGGCGGATTTGAACTCAAGGTCTGCCCGCACCACCGCGACTCCCAATAAAGTTCCGCGGCAACCCCGCTTCGGCATTCCCAACGCCCGGCGAATCTTCCTAACTGCGGAAGCCATGCATCCACGACGCCCGTTTATGACTCTGCCTTCGGTATGGCACGTCGTATTCTTTCTTTGCCTGACGACACTCGCCGGCTGGCCGGTCTCCGCCCATGCGGCTGATGACCCATCGCCCCAATCACTGGTCGTGCCTGCTCTTCCCTCCTGGGTGCGCGACCCGCTTCAGGTCGATCCCGCCGCGTCCCTCGCGATCTCGGCAGCCACCGCCCCCACCACTCCGACGCGCCTGCATTTCGTCGAAGTTCAAATCGACGTCGATCCCATCGAGGAGTTTCGCCACTACGCCCTCCGCGTGGAGACCGAGGCCGGCCTGCAATCGTCCGGCCAGCTCTCCGTGGATTTCGCCCCGGGCTATCAAACCCTGCGCTGGCATTTCGTGAGGATCTGGCGCGATGGAAAACCGCGCGACGTGCTCACGCCCTCGGCGCTGCGCATCCTGCATCAAGAGGAGAACGCGGAACGTTTCCTTTATCACGGGCGGATCACCGCGCACCTGGTTTTGCACGACTTGCGCGTCGGCGATCTCGTGGAGACGGCCTACACGGTTTCCGGCGCGAACCCCGTGTTTCAAGGTCGTTTCAGCACCTTTCTCAGTGGCACCGGCAGTGCGCCGATCGACCGGCTTTCGTATCGCGTCCGCACGCCGACCACTCGACCGATCCACGCCGAGGTCGTCGGCCCCTTCAAACCCGTTCACCGCAAGGTCCAGGCCGACGGGCATGACGAACACTTCTGGAGCGCTGAAAACATCCCGCCCGTCAGCGCCCTGCGCGACGTGCCGTCGCATGTTGTCCAGTTTTCCTACATCCAGATCACCGAGTTCACCGATTGGGAGGATGTTCGCCGGTGGGCTCGCACGCTGTTCGATTCCACGGGCCGTCCTTCGCCCGGATTGATGGATCGCGTGCAACCGCTGCTGGCGGACGCCAAAACCACCGAGGCCAAGGCGAACGCGTTGCTGCGCTTCGTGCAGGACGATGTGCGCTACCTCGGCCTGCACCTCAACGAGAGCACCCACCGGCCGGCCAACCCCGAAGAGGTGATCGAGCGCCGCTTTGGCGACTGCAAAGACAAGTCCCTCCTGCTCGTCATGCTGCTGCGCGAACTCGGTTACGAAGCGGACGTGGCCTTGGTGAGCAGCGCGTGGCGGCGCGGTCTGGCCGGGTTGCAACCTTCGCCGTTGTCCTTCGACCACGCGATCGTCCGGGTGAAAGAGCCTTCAGGTAAACGCGCCCGCGTTTCTCTGCAAAAACAGCCGCCCGCCCCGGTCAAATCCACTCTTCGCGACGCGGCGTCGGTCACGTTTAACGCCACCCTGGAGGACACGGAAGTCGCCTCGCTCCATTTCGATTCCGACGACGTTTACCTGTGGATCGACCCCACGGCCCAATTGCAAGGAGGCGGGTTTTCGCAACGGCACGTCCCGGACTACGGCTACGCGCTCGTGCTCGACCCGGCCAGCGCCGGGCTGGTGAAGGTCACCCCGCGTTCCGAGGGCGAATCCTGGATCGATGTGCACGAGCTCTACACGATCACGGACTACACTTCGCCCGTGACGCTGGAGATCACCATCAACTACCGCGGGGCCGAGGCCGATGGCTATCGCTACTTCCGCCGGGTCGCGGATTCAGCTCGCTACACGCAGCAGATGACCGGCTATCTCGCCCGCTTCCGTCCGAAGATCAAATCCAAGGGGCAGGTTGCCTGGGAGGACCACCGTGACCGCAATCTTCTCACCGCGCGATTCACCTTCGAGATCGAGGATTTTTGGACCACCGACGCGAGCGGCCATGTTCGCATGATCGAGTTTTATCCGTGGTATTTGTCCGATCGTCTGACCCGCCCCGAGACGATCGAACGCATCCATCCGTTCGGCCTTTCGCATCCCTCCACCGTCGTGCAACGCACCGACGTGCTCTTGCCGAAGGACTGGCCCGTCAGCAACGACGTGCACGAGGTGGACGATGACACCTTTGCCTATAAACATTCGGCCAAGGTGGACGGCTCGCGGGCCACCCTGATTTATCAATGGCGGACGCTCGCGGACACGGTTCCCGCCGAGCGCCTCGTCGAATGGAATCGCAAGATGGACGAAGTGCGTGCGGGCTTTGGCTACAAGCTCACCCAGAACATCCGCATCGCGGAGGCGATCACGCAGAAAGGCGTGGTGTGGTCGGTCATCGGCAGCCTCGTGTTGGGTGCGACCGCCGGCGGGGCGCTCGGCGTCTTTCTCTATCGCTGGAAACCGGCCAAACCGCCCTGCCCGTCAGCGCATCGTCACCTGGAGGGAATCGGCGGCTGGTTGATCCTGCTCGCGATCGGCGTGGTCATACGACCGCTGATCCAACTCGGAATGATGAAGGACACGTTTGGCCTGATCGGAAACCGCGCCGGTTGGATCACCATGGCGGACACGGAGAGCGTGAGCTATCTGGCGGGCTACGCCCCGCTCGTCTGGACCGAGACCTTCATCCAAGGGCTCTTTTTAGCATGGGCGGCGGTGATGGTCGTTCAGTTTTTCCGCTGTCGTTCTTCGCTGCCCAAGTCGCTGAGCGCGCTCCTGCTTCTGGCGGTTGCCTGGGAGATCATCGACCTCATCGTGGTGACGCGGATGCTTCCCGGTGAAAGCCCGCCCAATTACGTGAGACCTGCGGGGCACGTGATTGTCACGATTGCCTGGGTTTGCTACCTGCACGTTTCGCGGCGGGTGCATGCGACATTCCGGAACCCGCGTTCCAAATCAATCACGCCACCCCCTCTCCCTCCACAGATGCCGGCCGCCCCGCCGTTGCCATCGGTCGCCCACACTCCCGAAGCGACAACGTGACCGGCCCCGGCCCCTTCCCGCCAAAAAGGCAAATATTGCCATTTTAGCCAAAATAGGAACGTTCACGCCATGGCCAACACCGCTCCCACGCCTCACGCCTTTGGCTTCGCTGCTGTCGCCGACTTATCCGAAATCAGCGCCAGCGTTTTGAAAAACAAGTTCAGCGAGGTCGCCCGTCTCGCCTCTGGCGGTCCTCTCGCGGTCTCCCGTCACAACCGCCGTGAATTCGTCATCCTCACCGCCGAGCAATACGAGGAACTCCAACAGAGCCGCCGCGCCCCGCTGGAAAACCTCACGGCGGAGTTCGATCAGATGATGGCCAGGATGAGCACCCCTGCCGACCGGGCCGCCCGCCGGAGTTTTTTCAAGGCATCCTCCGTCAAGCCCAGCCCGGCTTTGTCCAAATTGAAAAAAGCCCGCACGCATGCCCGCTAAGCTCCGGCCCATCCTCACGATTCTGGCCGGAGTCAACGGCGCGGGTAAAAGCAGTGTCGGTGGCCGGGCGTTGCGTGAGGCCGGAGCCGAATATTTCAACCCCGACGAGCATGCCCGTCGCCTGCGCGACCACCAGCCGATGCTCACGCAGGAAAAGGCCAATGCGATTTCCTGGGCCCATGGCAAAGCCGGACTGGAACAGGCCATCGCCACCGGAGCCGACTTCACTTTCGAATCCACGCTGGGCGGCAAGACGATCACGGGTCTGCTGATCAAGGCCGCTCAAAGGACTCACCAACTCGACATCTGGTTTGTCGGCCTTGCATCCATCGAGCTTCACCTCAAACGCGTGGCGCAACGTGTCGCCAAGGGAGGCCACCCGATTCCCGAGGCCGATATTCGCAGGCGCTGGATTGGCAGCCACGAGAATATCATCCGCTTGATCCCGTTCGTGACCACGCTCCGGGTCTTTGACAACTCCGCCGAAGTCCCGGTTGGCGGCGGGCCGGAGCCCATCCTGTTACTATCCATCGAAGAAGGTGAGTTGATCTATCCAGGCCCCGACCAACTCCGCGATACGCCGACTTGGGCCAAGCCGATCATCGCAGCCGCCTACAGACATTTCGACCTTACGCCTTAGAGCAGTTAAAAAAGGTGTGGCCGGTTTCCATTCGGTGGATTGAAAACGATCCGCTTGTGCCTTTTGTGGCTATTCTGAATCCGACTGTGTCTGTGGCTATGGTTTCACTTAAACCGCACTAGCCCCACCCTATCCCTTGTCTTGTTCGAATCTTCGCGTCTTTGCGTTTAATCCGCTATCAAGCCCTTCGCTTTCGCGAACGCCCGCATATCCTCCGGCAGCGGCGCGCGGAACGTGAACGGCAATCCCGCCGGCTCCAGGCCGATCTCCGCGCAATGCAGCGCCTGCCGGTCCATCAGGAGCTTCGCCGCCAGCGCGGGCGTCCAGCCGTGGTCGATGAACTCAAGGTAATGCCGCGAATCCGGTCCGTAGATCTTGTCGCCCACCACAGAGTGCCCCAGCCATTGCAGGTGGGCGCGGATCTGATGCTTCCGTCCTGTCTCCAGATCGGCGTGCACCAGTGAAAATCCATTCGCGACCGCTTCGGTCGTAAAATGCGTGACCGCCTCCTTCGCCTCCATGTCACCCATCCGCACCACCGCGCTTTTCACGAACACCGGGCTGTGCAAATCGACGCCGAGCGGTTGGTTCACCGTGACCGGCTCGCGCAACTCGCCCCAGACGATTGCCCGGTAACGCTTGGTCACGCGCCGCTCCTGCATCGCCTTCTGCAGACGCGACGCCATCTTCGGATCCTTCGCCAGCACGATGATACCGCTCGTCTCGCGATCGAGGCGGAACACCAGGTGCACGGTCGGCAATTGCGTGTATTCGCGCGCCGCGCCGACGAGGCTCGACCACGGGCCCGCCTTCGACGGATGACACACCACATCCCCCGGTTTTGAAATGATCAGCAAACGGTCGTCCTCATGCACGATCCACGTCTTCAACTCGTCCGGACCGATCATGCGCACCGTGCCCTCGCGCGGCTCGCCACGCCGCGGCGGCCACGCGCACGCGCGAATGTCGTAGTCCACGGAAGCAATCGGGTCGGTCATTGTTGGCGATGTGTTTGAGGAGTCCCGGAGGTTTGGCCACAAAAAGCACAAAATTCTATCCCGCTTTCGTAACCCTGCGTCGCGCCTATAGGCGCGCGAGAGACTCTCATTCGCCCACAACCCCTTTTGCGTCTCTTTGCAGCAAACAACTCCGTCAGTTTGGGAGCCGGGCTCAATCCCCGAAGGTCTGGCCGCAAAAAATCACAAAAATTCCGTCCGGCTTTCATAGCCGTGCGTCGCGCCTATAGGCGCGCGGGAGACTCTCATACGCAGACAACCTCTTTTGCGTTTTTTGTGGCAATAACTCCGTCGGTTCGGGAGCCGGGTCCGATCCCCGGAAGTTTGTCCGCAACAATCACAGAACTCCGTCCGGCTTTCATGTGTTCCCTCGTTCAACCCATCCGTGATTGCTGCATTGCGCTGTGTCCTCTGTGAGCCCGCGCTCCTGCCGCCTCGGTGTAACCTAGTCCGTATCCGCCCTCCGCTTTTCGTGCCTTTCGTGTGTTTCGTGGTCAACCCATCCCCGCGCTCACGCCGACACCTTGCTCAGACGCCAGCGCCTCAAAACCCAAGCGCTGATACGTGTCACCCACGGCTTGGGCAGCTTGGTCGAAAACGCCGTCATCACCTTGTTTTTCCATCCGGTGACGACCAGGGCTTTTCCCTTGGCCAGCGCCTGCAATGACTCCCGCACAACCTCCTCCGTCGTCTGCCCCAGTGAATCCGCCACCGAGCCTTGCTTGAGCCCCGCGCGCCGGAAGAACTCCGTCGACGTCGGCCCCGGACACACCGCCAGCGTGCGCAAGCCCGTGCCGCGCAGCTCCTCGTTGAGCGCCAGACTCCAGTGCAGGACAAACGCCTTGGTCGCCCCGTAGGCTGCCAGATAAGGCGTCGGTTGAAACGCCGCCGTCGACGCCACCGTGATGATCGCCCCGCCGCGCAATTTTAAGCACGGCAACAGGTGCCCGGTGAGCTCCACCACTGCTCGAATATTGACATCCAGCATTTCCAATTGATGTCCCAGATTCGGCTCGGGAAACACCCCATACGCACCGAAGCCACTGTTATTGATCAACAAAACCGGCCCGGGCGAAGCCTCGTCGTTTAGAATGCGTAATACTGCGCCGGCGCCCATGCTCGGACCGTCATGCTTCGATAAATCGCAGGGAACATGGCGCACGTTAAGCTGACTCAAATTTATGCCCGGAACCCGTCGTGAAAGATTGCAAATGAGCACCCCGGGATGCACCGTCGCCACCAGCTCGATGAATGATTTTCCAATACCGGAAGATCCGCCCGTCACGACGACGGCCGCATACCTTGTGACTTCTTCGCTTAGCGAGGACATGATCCCGAGCAGGCTACCAATTTCAGGCTAGGTCTAACCAAAAACATACTGCAGTCATGAATAGACAAAATAATCCGCAGGAAGTGATCGTTTCAGGCATTCACCTCGAACTGACCCCGTCTCTCAAATCCTTCGTCCAGGAAAAAGCCGAACGCTTGTTTCGTCATCAAGAACGCATAGTCCGTGTCCGCGTCGAACTTGAGTGTGACCCCAAGCAGGCCGTCGCCCACCGTTTCACGGCGAAAGGCCATATCCAAATTTACGGCCCCGACCTCAACGCCTCCGTCACCACGGACGAGTGCCACAAGGCGACCTCCATGCTCATCGACAAACTCGACCGCATGCTCGAACGCCGCGCCCACATGATTAAGGCCAAACGCCAGCATGTGCGCGTGACCGACTTGGAAGCCGCCGCGATTCCGGACCTCTAAACCAGTTCTGGACTCTTACGTGTTACAAACCCGCCGCTCCTAGCCCGGCGGGTTTTTTGTGCCCGCGTGCGTAGAGCGGGCGCTCGCGCCATGCCTTCCGATCCACGAGGCGTCGCAAGCAATGGCCCTCCCCTATCTACCCGCACCCAAGACCGCCCCTAATTTCAAACCAAGGTGTAGCCGCGGCCGTGTCGGCCGCGTGATTCGGAATCGGGAACGATCCCGGGCCACGCCCGGCACGCGCGTGACTGCACACTTCAACCCGACGCCACGACTTCATTTGAAATGCTCCAGACGACTCAGCTTCCGTTCCGCATCCGCGACAGGTAAAGGCTCGAGTTGGCCTCGTATTTTTTGAGCCACTCGATGATTTCCTTCCGGAACTCCAACTGCGCGGTGATGCTGTTTTCCCAATACTGGCAGGTCCGGTAGTAATCGTAGTAATCACCGGAGGAAAGATCCCGGACGCCATCCTCGGAGATTGTGCGGATCACCCGGAAAAGATCCTTCACCTCGGTGGCCGCGGTCATGCTGTTGTTGCCCGCACCCCGATACCGCGCCTCAAAGTTGTCGATGATCGACATCAGCCGCGGATGCTGACGCGCCTCTTTGAAATTAAATTTGATGATCGCGAGCAGGGCCTCCGAGGTTTCCCGGAATTTGTCGAGGCGATCGCCTTGGACGTTCCATCGGGCCAGGTCAATCGCCTCCCATTTCGCCACGCTGTCCAGCCGGTAGCCAAACCAACGTTTTTCCACCGTGCTTGCAGCGGCGGAACCAGTCGAGCCCTGCGCCCGTCCGGCGTATCCATCGACTTCGACGCGACGGGTTTCGGAATACGTCGCCACGCCGATCACTTCGTTGGTGCCGAGGTTGACGATCGGACTCCCGCTGTTGCCGGGCTGAAAATTCGCGTCCACCTCGATCAGCTTGGGCCCGACTCCCTTGACGCTGCCCGCGGTCTGGGTCGCCACGCCACCCCCACGGCGATTGCCCACCACGACGACCTTGTCGCCGATCTTGCTGGTTTTGAATACATCGGTGGCCAGCCGCAGGTCGCCCATGCCTTTGCCGATACGAATGATTGCAATGTCACAGCCCGTCGCGCCGAAGATCCCCATGTAGGGAATCTCCTCACCGCTCAGCGTTTTGAGCGTCAGCTTTTTATTGCCACAGAGCACATGCAGATTCGTCACGACGAAATCCACGTCGCGTATCTTCGTGATAAACCCCGTGGCGCTGCCGCCTCCGTCTCCTTCGATGAGCACGATGCCCTGCATCTGTTCATAGGTGAGCGCCTGACCGTCGATGATGGGAGCCGGTTTGGCCGGCTCCGCCGGCGTCGGGGCTGCCTCCTCACCGGGCGCGCCGGCCTCGCCCGAATCCGCCAGGCCCGGACCGGTCGCCGTCAGCGGAGCTACCTCGGCGAGTTTCACCAGGTCATCCACACCGATAAAACCCAACTCCTCCACCTGCAGGCGCTCGCCGGACGGTTCCGCCGGAATCGTGAAGTCCGTCGATCCAAAGCGGGGGCTCAACTGCTGGTTCTTATAAAACGTCTCCACCACGGTCACATTCCGGCCGGCGTTGAGAGCACCCGTCGGCATCACCGGCGGACCTCCATCCCGACCCGGGATGGGAAAAGGCCGCAGTGCCTGCGGACGTTGCACGATGGAGCGAACGATCAAAAAGGTCTCCTGATCAATCCACAGCATGATCGGGTAACCGTCTTTGCTCTTGGCGATGATCCGGTAGGCGGGACGCGACTGCGACTCCCGTCCGATCAGGCCCGGCTCGACCAAGGTGGATAAACCGGCGGTCGCGACATCAACGGGCTTCGCTTGAAAATAACGCAACACCAGGTCCTCCGCGGCACGATAGCCCAGACGGGAATTCACCAGGCCCTCGAATTGGGACTCGGGCACATCGCGCACTGAAAACCGCCCACCCATGAAAGATCCCTGCTTGGGTCCCACCGCGTCGCTTCGGGCGAGAAACACCCAGTTCGAAATGCCCGTGGGAGGCGGAGCTCCCATGGGGGACGAGGACATCTGCCGTTCCGTATACGTTTGCGTGCCCAACAGGTAGTTATTGGGACGGCTGACCTTGAGATCCGAACGCCGGTATAGGGTGCTCGTCACCCGATAGGGAGCCGCCCCGTCCCGCTCGGTGGAAGGGAACGTAAATTGAATCGTCCGGCTTTCGATCTGCGCGGAATACGCCGTCGCATCCGCATAAATCTTCGCGGACGCATCGACGATTTCCTGGGCATCCTGCGCCCATGCCGTCACCGCAACGAGCAGGGAGATGCACAAGTTCTTAAAAAATCGCGGGAAGCTCATGTGGGCTGGACGTGGAGGGAATCCGAACGACCCAACCCATGCGTTTTGCCCTTGAGGGTAAACCATCAAATCATCTCGCCCGCATTTTATACTTCGTCATCTACAGCCTATGAATTGGGAGCAACTCGACTGGACCGCGCTTGATCGCCTTCGCGAAGGCTTTCTCACCGGTGCGGCCGCGCACGGACCCTACTGGCAGACGCCCTCCGATCTCGCCAGCTACGACGCGACTTACGCCGAGCGCATCGGTTGGAAATGGGACGCCGTTCTTCGCGAGCTCGCGTCCCGTCAATGGCGTCCGCCCGCCTCCGCCCGCACCGTCCTGGACTGGGGTTGCGGCAGCGGCGTGGCCGGGCGCCGCGTCCTGCAAGCCTTTGGCGCCGAAAATTTCGACGCCCTCCATCTCTGGGACCATTCACCGCTCGCCCGGGAGTTCGCTGCCACGCGTGCCCGCGAGACGTTTCCCGCGCTCACGGTCTCGCCGTTTGCCGATGCCGGCCAGCCCATCGGCCTGCTCGTCGTCAGCCATGTGATCAACGAGCTTCCACCCGAGGCGCTGCAAACCCTCCTCGGCCTTGTCGCCCGCGCGCAGGCCGTGCTCTGGGTCGAACCCGGCACGCATGCCGCCAGCCGGCAGCTCATCGGCGTGCGCGAAACGTTGACCCCGGCTTTCGACCTGATCGCCCCCTGCCCGCATCAAGGCCCCTGCGGTCTGCTCTCCCCGGGCAATGAACGCCATTGGTGCCACTTTTTCGCGCCGCCACCGATGGGCGTGCAAAACGACTCCGATTGGGTCCGCTTCGGCCAGCGCGCCGGCATCGACCTGCGAAGCCTGCCCTACAGCTACCTCGTGCTCGAAAAAAAGCCGGCGGCGGCGATCCCGCCCGCGGGAGCCGCCCGCATCCTCGGACGGGCCGAACACTTCAAAGGCTTTGCCCGCGTGCTCTCCTGCGAAGCGCCCGGCGTGGAGGAACTCGAACTCCAAAAGCGCGCCGACGCCGAGTTGTTCAAGCAGCTCAAAAAAGACGCCAGCCATCCGCTCTACCATTGGGAGCGCACCGACCGCCGCATCACCGGCGCAACGCGAGTCTGACGCACTTCAAATAAAGTTGTAGCCGCGGCCGTGTCGGCCGCGTGGTTCGAAGTTGGGGATGCATCCCGGAACACGCCCGGCACGGGTGGCCACACACTCCAGCGCTCCCGCCTTCCGCCGCTCGCGACGGCGTTCTCCTTGCGTTGCCCCGGCTGCTTCGTTCACTCGCGCGCATGCCCGATCCTCTTAACCGCAAGCCCTGGCCCATGAAGTGGGTGGCCGTCGCGATCATCGCGTGCGTGATCCCCTACACGTGGATCACGCTCGCCTACCGCAAGGCCAACCCCGCCTACCAGCCTTACGAGGATTCCAAGCAGCGCGCCAACGTCCTGCGGCTGCTTGATGCGGGCTATCAGCGGATCCAGGTCTCCGCCGAGCGACCGGCCGATCCCCAGGACCTGGCAGCCACCCTCACGGCGCCGGCAACAATCGTCGCCGCGCCCGGCGGGCTCACGCCCGCACTCGCGGAAACCCTCGTGGAAACTCCGCAGCTGCCGCGGTCGTTCAGCTCGGTCTCGGCGCCACGCGAGACCGCCTCGCTGCTCCCCTACTCCATTGTGTTCACCTGCACCTTGGGCGACCAGAAACACCAGCTCGGCGGCGCACAGGTGTTTGTGCGAAAAGGAAGCGTCGTCATTGTCCCGCAGTTCGAGCCGCTCGACGGCGAACTCACCGCCCGCTCCATGGAAACCCCCGTGGTCATCACCCTCCCCGGCGGTTCGCTCAAGCCCGGCCATTACACCCTGTTGCTCGCCGGCAGCGAACAGTCGCAGCAGTGGACCATGGACGTGCGGTGAGCAGGTAGGGCGGGACCGCTGGGCCCGCCGTGAATGATCGGTGGATATGCACGCAGAAGCGGACGCCCGGCGGTCTGTCCCTACCTCGGACTTACCCCAGCAACTCCTCGGCATGCGCGAGTGCGCTCTTCGCCGTGCGGTCGCCGAGCATGCGCGCGAGTTCGCTCACCCGGGCTTTGCGGTTGGCCTGAATCGGCGCGATAGTGACCACCGCCCGGTCCTTCGACTGGTCTTTCTCGACGACCAGGTGACTGTCACCTTGCGCGGCCACCTGGGGCAGATGCGTGATGCACAGCACCTGGTGCCCCTTGGAAATGCCCGCCATTTTCTCACCGACCACGCGTCCGATCTCGCCGCCAACATTGGCGTCCACCTCGTCGAACACGAGCACCGGCACATCGTCCAGGTCGGCCAGAACCGTCTTCAGCGCGAGCATGACGCGGGCGAGTTCACCGCTGGACGCCACGCGGTTGAGCGGGAGCACCGGTTCGCCGACGTTGGGCGAAAACAGGAACTCCACACCGCAATCTCCCGCCAGCCCGAGCTGGTCGAGCGGCACGATGCGGATCTGAAAATCGGCCTTTTTGAAACCGAGCTGGGCGATGCTCGCCGCGGCAATCTTGGCGAGTTCGCGTGACGCTTTCTCGCGCATCCCTCGCAGCACGGTCGCTTCTTTTCGCGCGGCACGCTCCGCGTCGGCGATTTTTTTCTCGATGCGAATGAGGGTGCCTTCGAGGTCTCCCTGGATGTCGAGACGGCGGCGCATGTCGTCGCGCGCCTCGATCACGGCCCGCACATCGCCGCCATGTTTGCGCTTCACCTCGAGCCACGTGTTCATGTTGGCCTGCAGCTGTTCGGCCTGCTCGGGATCAAAATTGAACTGG
>JAQSWS010000164.1 GCA_029266495.1 Rariglobus sp.
ATGCCCGGTTCCCTCATCCAGAAGTGTTCCAACTTGTAACCGTTGCGCAGGGCCTGGGCCTTGGCGCCCTTGAACACCGGTTCGTAAAAATGGTGCCGCATCCAATCGTCGGCCGTTTCGAAATTCGTGATGTAGGCGAGCGTCGTGATCTCCGAGCCGGCGGTCTTGCCGCGACGGCGTTGTGCAAAGGCGGAGAGCAGCGGGTCGGGCAGATAACCGAGGGAGGCCGCGGCTTTTTTGATGCGTTTGCGCGTCGTCTCGGGGATTTGCGGATCCATGCCGAGGGCGCGGCACACCGTGGAGGCGGAAACTCCCGCAGCCACGGCCACTTCTTTCATCGTTACACGCTTGGGCATCGGAGCGGGATGTTTGCCAGCCCAGCGGTCCGAGGCAAGCCGCGCACGAACCAGCGATCAGCGCGCGGCGCGTTTACCGACAAAAAAGCCGGGGCGGAGACCGCCCCGGCTGTGCTGAAATCGCTCGCCTGCTTATTGGAACACGGCGACGCGGAGGCGGTTCACCCGGAGCCGGCCGAGGAGGTTGGCGGTGTCGGAGCTGACGTTGGTGATGACCACCGGGGTGTTGGCGTCCGGTGTCAGGTTGGTGAACGTGGCGAGCGCGGCGGGGGTGTTGAAGACCTGTTGTTGAACCACGCCACCGCTGGTCCAGCGGATGTGGACCTGCTCGTCTCCGGTCCACTCGGCCCAGTTGATTTCATTCAAGCTGAAGCGTCGGGAGGACTGGAGGGTGAAGCTCTCGCCGCGGTCAAAGCGTCCGAGGCCGCTGTTGCCGACACCAAAGCCAGTGGGCTCGATGCCGAAGAACGAGGCGGCCGATCCGGTGAAGTTCGGGGCGGAGGGAACGGTGATGTTCACACCGGTCCGCGGAGCGCTGAAGGTGAACGTGACCGGCGAGCCACCCGAGCTGAACACGCCTGAAATCGAGGTGGCGCCGCTTACCGCGTTCCAAGGTGCGGAGGTCCATGTCTGGAGATAGAACGGTGCGCCGAGGGTGGCCGCGGGAGTGGTCGTGATACGCAGACTGTCGATGTAGGTAGTCTGGGTGTAGTTGCTGGTCGCCCCGGTGAAGCCGAAGACGGTGCCGGCGGGCAGCGTGGCGGGGTTACCCAAGCGGTTGGTGACATCGGCGCGGAGCGTGCCGGCGTCGGAAGTGCCTTGATAAATGCGGGCGCGCACGGTGCCGGCGGCACCTTCGTAGTCGATAACCGCATACATATCGAAGGTCGCGTAGACGGGCAGGGGTTGCGTGGCCCAGCCTTCGACAAGCGCATCGACGTCGCCCGCGACGACGCCGACCTGGTCGGGATTGTTGTCGATCTTCACTCCCCAGATGCGGTTGGCCTGGCCTTGGTAGCCAAGAGCCTGGCCGCCGTTGCCAACAGCGCCCGGGCTGGCGGAGTAGGCGCCGAAGACAAACCCTTCGGCATTGGGATGCATAACCCTGAAGCCGAAGCGCGCCTGCAGCCGGTTTACGGCGGCGGGGAGCGGCTGGCCGCTCAGAATCACGGACGCGTGGGAGTAGGTCGGGGTGGTGTGGGTGAGCTGGAGATGGCCGGAGGCGAACACCGGGGTGAATCCGACCGAATGGATCTGCCGGTTCACGGGTTCGGTGTCGAAGCTGGTGTCGAGGTGCACGGTGGTTGGCGCCGCCGGCGGTGTGGGGGGCGTGGGCGCATCGGTGCGGGGAAAGCGCAGGACGCTCACCGTCATGGGGGCAAAAGCACGGGTGAACGTGGTGCCGTGGCTGGTGGCGACGCCGACGTCGGGGGTCGCGGTCGCAGACAGCGTATGGAGCGTGGGTGCGGTTACGGATGGCGCGTTGCTGATCGTGACCGTGGTGTTGTAGGTATTCGTATTATGGCGATTCAACACCTGGACGTAGAGGTAGGAATCGTCCTTGGATGCAGTAACGACGATGTGGCTGTCGCTACTGGTCTTCGCGAGGATCTGGTCGCCCGTGAGCACGCCGTGGACGTAGGTCGCCCAGTAGGGGAAGCTGCGTGACAGGTCGCTCTTATAATAGGCGAGCTGGTCGTTGTAGGTATCGAACTTGAACCCGTTGGTGAGGCGGCTGCGCGGGTTGTAGAGGGAGTAATGGTTGGAGAGAAGAAACCAAAGTCCCTGCGTGATGGTGTGGCGGTAGTTGGGGCCCCCGGTGTTTTGAAAAAGATTCATCTCGGTCACGCCGGTGCCGACGGTTGTCGGATGGCCGTGGGTGGCCATCAACGCGAGGAGCGCGCCCTCGCCGCGGCTGCCGGTTTGGGCGGCGTTGAAGTGGGCGGTTTCAAACGATGCGTTGAGCAGATTGTAAGGCGTGTCGACGCTCGACTCCCAGCTGTAGATGAGGCCGTAGATGTGGCGGGTGACGATGTCGACCTGGCCGGCACACTGATCAAGAAAGTCGTTCATGATCGTATCGCGAAATCCGCCGAAGCCGTGGTCCCAGCTGGTCACGGGACCGCAGAGGGTGACGTTGCCGCGCAGGCCTAGGGCATTCAGCTGATTATGGATCGCCTGGAAGTTGGCGATGTATTCGGCAGTGTCCTGGACGCGGTAGTTGACGTTTTCCAGGTCGGGTTCGTTGCCGACCTCCCAGATCTGGTTCGCGAGGTTGAAGGGCGGGTTTTTGTATCTGTTTACCAGATACGCCATGTTGGTGGCGATGCGCTGCGGGGTGGTCGCGGTGCTGCCGGCGGGATAGGGAGTGCCGGACAAAGTGAGATAGGCGGCATGGACGATGGCGTCGCGGCTGTCGCTGTAGGTGCGGCCGATGTTGTTGATCGCCTGGATGAAGACGGGTGTGCCGCCGGCGTTGATGACCTGGGCGACGCGGTTGTCGAGGTCGCTTACGGTGATGGCATTGGCCGGGGTGGACGTGTCCTCGGGATACGCGCCGAGACGCACGGTGCCCATGCGCGCGGTCATGGCGTCGGCGCGGTAGGCGGGTGAAAGCGACTGCCAGAACTTGGCGTTCTTGGTGGTGCCGGTGCAGGAGCCCATGAGGCCGACCGGGACGTCGCGGACAACGCTGGAGGCGTTGACGGTGACACTGGCGGTCTGGGCGTTGAGCGAGGCGCCGAACGAAACGGCGAACGCGAAGGCGATGAGGCCGGCGCGGTGTAGCGGGGGATGACGGGTGTTATTCATTTGGGGGTTCGGAGAGAAAGCAGTCGCTGAGCGCCGGCTGATGCCGGAGGCGATGGATCGGCGGAGCGGACGCGCGAAGTTAAACGAAAAAGCACGGGGACATCGAGCCTGCTTACCTCGGCGCTCGTGAAGGATTCATAAAGCGTTCCGGTTCACCGGCCCGGACAGCACAACTAGTTGCGCAACGACCGCATTGTGATCGCGCGGCAACTGCACAGCTT
>JAQSWS010000111.1 GCA_029266495.1 Rariglobus sp.
CCGAATGTCCCGGAGACACTGCTCAAGCTGCTCAGCACCGTGATCTCGGTGTTCAAGGTCACCTCCCGTGAACCGGTCAGTTCAAACAACGCCCCGGTGTTGAGGGTGATCACGCTCGCCGTGAACAGCTCGCCCACCTCCTGGCTCAAATCGAACTGGAACGTCGCGGCCGACTCCATCGTGAGTCCGCCCGTGGTGCTGCCGATGCCGCCGAATACGGCGTTGCTGCTGACGGTGATGTCGCTGGTCAGCGAACCATCGAGAACCAGCGTGGCCAGGGCGTTCACCACCGTCGTGCCGGTGTAGGTGCTGGCGCCCGAAAGGGTCTGCACGATGGCATCGCTGCCGTTGCCCACGATCAGGTTCAACTTGGAGTCCGCTCCCCCCACCCCGGTGTTCGTATCCACATGCGTGATCGATCCGCTAAACTTGTGGGTGCCGCCGCCGGCCAGGCGAAGGTTGATGGAGTTATAGTCGCTCCGGCTGCTGACCGCTCCGCCGGCGCCCGCAATGTCCGCCAGCCCGCCTACGCTTACATTTTGCGTCCCTTGGTTCTGGAGATAATCGATCACGAAGTTCCCCGTTGCACCGATCGAAACGACATTGGAGGCATTCACCACCTTCGACAGATCATTGCTGCCAAAGATGCGAAACTCGCCCGCCTGGATGTTAATATCCCCGGTGAAATTGCTGTTGTCTCCCCCGAACTCCACCCGGGTATTTGAGCCGACACCTGTGTTGTTAATGGTGATATTACCGGCACCGGTAATCGCACCGCCCAGGGAAATGAACTGCTCTCCGCGGGAACTCAGCGTGAGATTATTATTCAGGGCAACCGAGCCGGCGAAAACAAAGTTACCGGCGTCATTGGCGATCGTCAGCGTGCCCGAACTGCCCGCCGCCACCACGAGGTTATTCGTATAATAAGGATTAGCGGCCGACCGTGTGTTCACCAGCGTGGCATCGGCGCTCCCGGACGACGCGCCCAAGGTGATCGTGCCGGAACCGGCGTTGCTCAAACCGGCACCGAACCCCAGCGAACCGCCCAAGGCAACCGTGCCCGAACGAACCGTCAGACCACCGGAAAATCCGCTGTCTCCATTCGTCAAGGTAAGGGTCCCGGCTCCGTCCTTGATCAAACCACCGGCGCCCGTGACCACGCCCGAAATCATTGTATTACCCGCGCCTGTGACGGTCAGCAGATGACCGCCATTATTCACCGCTCCGGAAGCCGTCAGCGAGGACGCGGCATGATTGGTCCAAGTCTGCGCAGCCCCCAACGTGAGCGCTGACGTAATTGTGCTCGTTCCCGAGTTGGCAAATTGGGTAATACCGGCAGCTCCGAGCGAAAGATTAGCGCCCGAGATCGTCAGAGAACCCGTGAAGGTGCTGCCATCGCCAATCTCAATGCCGGCAATGCTGCGGGTGCCTGCGTTCGGCTGTTTATTGGTGTAATCCGTCAGCTTAAACCGGGCGATATCCGTGGTGAGGTCATTGGTCGGAGCGCTCCCGCCCCAATTGGCCCCCAAGCTCCAGTCCGTCGAGTTCGACGGCGGAGCCCAGTCTTTGGTATCCGCAGAGACCGATTGCAAGCAAAGCGCCGCCAGAGGAAAAACAAGGATGGAGGCCATCCGAGGACCTGTCTTATAGATAGTTGGGGACATGTTTATTGGGGGGGTGTAGAGTTGTGGGTGCGCTGGTTTTTATCAGCGTGCGGACGGCTGATGGCCTCCGCCTTAGTTGTCGTTATCCCAAGCCCGGCCAAAGTAGGTGCCGCCCGGGATCTCGGCGTTGGGGCGCTGCACCTCGGCCTGTGCCATCCAGGAAACCGAGAAATCCGACCACAGTGCATTGATCCCCAAGTTATGGATATGCACCGCCTCCGGCTGTGCGTAGGCATAGCCCCGTTCCATGGTTTCCAGCGCCCGGATCCCGTAATACACATACACGTATCTGGGCTCCTTCGCTATATCGGAAAGCATGATGCGCCGCTTGGTGATATTCGTGAGTCTGATCGCCTCGGTCGCGGTGGCGGGCGGACTCGCCGACGGAGCCAGGCACGGGAATATGTTCAGATTGATCATATAGCCCGTGTGCGTCGGGTTCGACTCACTGATATTCGCCTGGCACAGATAGACACTGTCCTCACGAATACTAAACGGAGCGCTCTCATTGCCTCCGAGATAAGGGTCGATGCGCGCGAAAAGACTTCCACCTCGATCCCCTTGTGAAGGGCCACCCTCACCCGCCGGTAAAAATCCTTTGTGATCGGCAGCGTAAGCGCCCATTGCTGTCCCCATCTGCCGAAGATTAGACGCGCACCGGGTGGAGCGACTGCTGGCCTGCACCTTGAGTGCCACCGGAATCAAGATCGCCGCCAGCACTCCAATAATGGCAATCACCGCCAGCAACTCAGTCAGCGTAAATCCGGAAGAACGGGTGCGGAAACCAGCAGGATCAGAAAGGGAGTGCATGGCGGGGTAAAGAAAGGGCTTCGACTTCCGATGGGGTAATCGAACTAGATATCATATGTGAGTTACGGGCAAGCAATTCTTCATTAAAAATTTAAAATCTTATAAATAAACAGCTAATACATTAATTGATGGGCTATTTTCTGCCAATCAGCTTTATTCAGTTACTCCGACCTTCTCATTCGCACTCAAAACAGGGCATCACCGATGAGAATCCTCTGACTTTGGGGCTTTGTGCAGCATCAGGAGGAACTGCTCCTTGCATCAAAGGATACTCACCATATGATAGAGGCCGATTCTATGAGTATTTCCCAAGCCAAGATTGCCCAGCAGGTGGGCGTTTCCCGCAGCGCAGTCAGCCACGTGCTCAACGGACGCACTCACATGGTCGGTGCAGATGTGCGTGATCGCATCCTCGAAGCCGTCGAAGTCAGCGGCTACCATCGGAATGCCTTGGTCAATGCGCTTAAAACCAATCGCACCCACGTCATTGGAATCATCGTGCCGGAAGCCGCCCTGTCCTTTTTCGGCGAGGTGGTGAGGGCCGCCGAACGCGAAGCACGTCTTCACGGGCTGCAATGTTTTTTATGTCAGAGTTACAGCCAGCCCGAAGACCTCGAAAAGGATGTGGCGACCCTGCGGGAGTATCGCGTGGACGGGCTGGTGATCGCCCCGGCCAGTGCCCATGCCAAACCCGAGGTCTATCGTGCCCTCCAGCAGCAGGATTTCCCGTTTGTGCTCATTGATACTCCGGTAACCGGAGCCGAAGCCGCCTTCGTCGGAAACAACAACCTCGCGATTGGCCAGCTCGCCACCCAGCACCTCCTGGAGTTGGGCCATCGCCGCATCGTCTGCATCCGCGGTTACCACGATAATCCGGGTGCGTTGCAACGCTACGAAGGTTATTGCAAAGCGCTCAGGGAAGCCGGCATTCCCCTCGATCCCACACTGGTCGTCGGTGATGGCTTCGAATTCGAAACCGGACGGGACGCGCTCCGCACCCTGCTTGATGACAAGGTTAGCTTCACCGGCGTCGTCACTCCCGCCGACTATGTGGCGCTGGGCGCGATCCAGGAACTCACGGAACGCGGATTCTCCGTGCCCAAGGACGTCTCCGTCGTCGGCTGCGCCAACCTGGATGTCTCCCGCATGGTGGCGCCACCGCTGACCACTGTCGATCAAGAGCCGGAAGCAATCGGTCGCATCGCCGTGCAACTCCTCGTCAAGCACATCGAAGGCAAAACCAAGACCCTCGAAGAAATTAACATCAAGCCCCGGCTGATCGTCCGTGGCACCACCGCGAACGCATCCGCACCCTCATCCTGATCGGCGGACTCACTCGCCCACGCGCAACCGCAGGTTAAACCCCGCGCTGCCTGCCCCCACTTTGACAAACAGGGTGTTCACTCCCGCATTCAGCTGCACCGGCAGGAAGACCGGCACGCGATGAGGTCCGTCCAGCGTCAACACCCGTTGTCCGTTCACCCACACGTGCGCAAAGTAATCGACTTCGAGCGCAAAGATCACGAGCCCGCCCCGTTCGCTCAAAAGTTCGGTCCGTGCATAGGCTACGCCCGGCGCCTGCGATCCCGTGAGCGCACGGAAGTCCACCCGATCCCCCTCGGCCTCGATCATGCGCCACGTTCCGGTTTCCCCCGCAGCCTCGCCCGGTTCAGGCAAAAAACGTCTCGCCATGGCATCCTGTGCATCGAGGGGATTGTGTCCGTTCACCTCTACTGAAAAAGGGCCGGCCCACATCCAGCGCACCGCTGGCACGGCCCGAAAGCGCAACGCTTTCAACCGTCCGAGATCAAATGCTCCCGTGGGGCTTGGTTCGCGCTTCGCCCCGGACTCGCCCGCCACCAGCAGATAACCGAGTTTCACCGGTCCACCAGTCCGCACCGTGGCACCGATGTCTTCCGGTGGCGGCAGCACCACGGTGAGCACGTGTTCACGCGCCGGAAGATCAAGGGCCGCGAGGTGCACCGCATAACCGCGGTAGTTGTTTCCCGAAACATGCGCCGGCAACCCGCCATCCACGCTGGTGTAAAAGGCGCCGTAGTCCTCGTGCATGGCGAAAAACAATCCGACCGCAGTCCCACGAAACGGGATTTTCAAGCTGTCACCCGGCTTGTCGGCCGAGAGCACTCCCTGAAAAAACCGCCCATACCAGAACGGCACCGTCTCCTCGCTCCGCCACGCGCCCGAACCGTCTTTCAATCCCTGCAACGGCACCATCCGTGCATCGAGAAACAGCGGTTTCCCGCTTAACACCGGCGGCAGCGCTGGACGCTTTTGCGTGCCGGCACCGATGACGACACCGGAATGATCGCCGCCGACAATGCTTCGACCTCCTTCCTCCGCCTTCGCACGCGCCTCGTCCATCAGCGGCTGCAGCGCCTGCTCCAGGATGCGCGCATAAAACGCATGGCCCGCCTCGTTCGGATGCACGTCATCGCTAAAGAACGTGTCCCATCCTAGGTCCTCCGCCTTCAGATGGGCGTCCACCGCCGCCTGCCAATCCACCTCGAGCAAACCATAATGCCGCGCGACTCTCCGGTGACGCGCCCGGTTGCTCCCGGTGCGCGCCGCCGCCTCCAGAATCACGATCGCCGGCGGATGCGGCAGCGTCTTGAGGCGCACGACCAGCGTTTCCATGTAGCGAATCGCCGCTTCGTCCGTCAGCCCTCCGTCGTTCACGCAATACTCGATGGCAACCAAGTCCGGTTGATGGGCGATGACGTCGCGATCGATTCTAAAAACTCCGAGTTCACTGCCGGTCGCGCTCATGCCGGAATTCACCACTGTCACCTCGCTTTCGGGAAACTGCGCCCGCAGCCAATCGCCGATCCACCCCGGCCCGCCCGCCTGCGTGATCGATCCGCCGATGGCCACATACCGCAGCGGTTCGCCTCGTGCAGCCCGGGCCATTACCTCAACCACATCATGCCCGGTGGCCGCTGCCTTCACTGGGGGAAGCCAGCCCGCGAAAACAATTCCCATCCACAACCACACGGCGCCAGTCCATGTCCATTGCGTATTGCTCATGTCGATTTCTTTACTGTCGAACGCGACCGGTGTCCCAGCCAACGCAGCGCGAATCTCATTGCACGACCTTCACCGCAGCCGGCGCACCCGAGACGCACACACTTTCGATGCGCAACTCCTGCCCCTCCGTGAGCAACGGCCTGATTTCCACCACATGCTCACGATCCGCCGCCAGATCCTGCGCAATGAACTGCACATGACGAAAGTTGCCGCTCTTGGCGGGTTGTCCCGGATCGTAGGTCTTCGGCTCGCCTCCGTCCACGCGCACCTCGTAACGCCCTGAAATCGGCGTGCCCTCGCCAAACACCAGCACATTGGTCCCGCGCACGGTCAACCGCAACGGTTTCGCGTCCACACCGCGCGCAATCGTCATGTCATCCGCCCACCGTGACATCACAAAATCAAATGCCACCGCACTCCGATGCGGATTACCCACACTCCAGCCCTCCGGCAGCGCGTCCAGCAAGGACAACCGCACGCGCTTCACCGCCATGTAAGTATCCGCGTGCAACATCGTCTCCGGCACGCGACACACCTGCTTCTCCGCAACCGCCTTTTCGTAGGCTGCCCACACCGCCCCGGCATAGAGAGCGTAGCCCTTGTCACCAGGATGTGTGGCGTCCGGCGGAGCATCCCAAAGCTCGTCGACCGTCGCCTCGCCCGCCGCGATCTTGGCACGCATCAGCGTCACTGCATCGCCGCTCGGCAGTCCATACGCCTGTGCGATGATCTTGTGCGCCACGTCCAGCGGACGCTCCGCCGCACCGGGGAGCACATCCTTCTTAACCGCAAAAATCGCCTGCACCACCGGCACGCCCGCCGATACCAGCTTGCGCACAATCGCCTCATACGAAGCCAGCCGGTCGGCCACCGGTGGCACCGAATCGTCGTTCACTGTAAAATCTAAGAATACGAGATCCGGTTTTCGCGCCAACACATCGCGCTCCAGCCGGAACGCGCCCAGCTGCGAAGTCGTTCCGCCAATCGCCGCATCCCAAAACCGAAACCGCGCCCGCGGATATCGCTCCTCCAACCGCCGTGACGTGAGCGCACGATATGAAGTCAGCTGTGGATCCGTCGCCTGCGCACCCCATGTCAGACTGCCGCCAAGAAAAACGATGCCGAGTTTTTCACCCGCTTGGGCTCGGCGGTCAAATTCGACAAAATCAGCCCGGGAAGCAAACGCAGGGGAAGTCATGGGTATCAACAAACAGAAAAGGAGAAACAATCCAGAGAGCATGATAACGCCGGGCCAACGGAGCGTAACGCCTGCTAGCGAAAACAACGTCACTCCATGAAGCGAACCTCAAGGGCTGCATATTCGGGGAAAAATAATGGATATTTTAAACCGATTTAGAACGGGATCTGATAATGAAATTCACCACCGGCGTAGGGCCTTTCAATCCATGCAGAAGGTGCAGTGCGGCCGAATTTGATGATCTCACAACACGATCTGACCGCCGTCTTAAAACGATCGCTCAACACGTAGTCGTTCTCAGCCACCGACACGATTCGTCGGCGTCACCGAACACCTGAAACCGGAACCCCGGTCTTCGCGACCGCCGCACGCGATCCCCCCTGATTCGCTAGAGGCTGGAGTAAGCGGTGGGTTCTCACCTGAACCGCACCGATGGCATCGAGAGCGATCACGGTCTCGCGGTCATGCCCATCATCGGGAACAAACGTAGAAGCGGACGGTGTAATTGTTATCGTTGCTGGTGCTCATGAGCAGGACTGGTATCCTTCCGCAACGTGCGAAATGCCGCCGGTGTGATCTCCCGCATCCGGCGGAATGTCTTTGTGAAGTGATAGCGGTCGCAGAAGCCGACCGCCGCCGCGATGTCGTCGATCTTGCGATCGCTGTGGTGCAGCAGATCGCACGCGAGCGCGATCCTCCGCGCCCGCAGAAAAGCCATCGGAGTATCGCCCGTCTCCTTTCTGAAAAGCCGGATCAACGCGCGCTCATGCATGTCCGCCAGCGCGGCTAGTTTTCCGAGCGTATGCACCGCACCCGGTTCGCGCTCGATGTGCGTCAGCACACGCTGCACGCGGGGATCGGTCTGACGCTCGCTCAACGTGCCGGCTGGCAGCGCATCAAGTGCATGCAACACCAGAACCTGCCACGCTATTCCGCCCGACTCCGGCGTTCCCGCCGCCACCGCGCGTTGATGCCACCGGCGCATCACCGGCGTGAGCGGCACCGCATGCACGCCGGGCGGACTCATCACTCCCGGCGCAAGCGTAAAATGCACGTAGCACTGTGTCACCGACTGCCGTAACGCCGTGCCAAACGGTGTGTCGGGCGCGATCAACCAGGCGCTCTCCGACCGCAGGTCCAGCGTGCGCCCACCCCATCGCACCACCGCGCCCGATCCCGACATCAGATAAAGCCGCCAGTAAGGTGCGGCTAGGTTGGGCGACGCCCACTTCTCAAGCCTCGCGGTCACGCAATGCAACATCCGCAACTGCAAATCAGCGCAAAGCCCATGCTCTCGCTGGCGCGTGACCACCCCTTCGCTAATGACTGATTGCGCTTTTTTCACACAAGAAGGCGTCTTTGGTGCATTGGCAGATGACCGACTCATCAGGTATTATCCACATCCCGTCAGCATCCCACTCCCGGCGCAAGATTTCCCCGATCTCCCACTATCCAACTCTCCATGCATCGCCTCCGCTTCCGTCAGGTTCACCTCGATTTTCACACGCACGGCGACATCCCCGGCATCGGTGAAAAATTCTCCAAGCGCTCATTTCAAGAGGCGCTGAAGGTCGGCCATATCGATTCGATCACGCTCTTCTCGAAGTGTCACCACGGATACAGCTATCACCCGACGAAGGTCGGACGGCAGCACCCTCACTTGAAATTCGATCTGCTCGCCCGCCAGATCGAGGCCTGCCGCGAAATCGGTGTGCGCTGTCCCATCTACCTGAGCGCCGGCGTGGACGAACTCATGGCAATGGAACATCCCGAGTGGGTGGTCAAAAAACGCGACGGCGTCACCTATGATCCATTCGACATCCTCTGGTTCAAGATTCTCCGGTTCAACTCCCCTTACCTCGATTACCTTTGCGCGCAAATCATTGAAGTCGTGCAACGCTGGCCCGACAACGACGGCATCTTTCTCGATATCATCAACGCCCAGCTCGACTACTCTGAATCCGCTCTGCGCGAGATGAAAGCCGCCGGCCTCAACGCCGAGGTCGTCGCCGACGTCACGACCTACGCCCAGCGCGTGCTCCTGCGCTACTTCCAGCGCACCACCGCCGCAGTCCGCAGCGTGCGGGCCGACACCCCCGTCTTCCACAACGGCGGCCACGTCCCGGTCGGCGCGACCCAATTCAACCGCTTCAATTCGCATTTCGAACTCGAGTCCCTGCCTACCGGAGGCTGGGGCTACGATCACTTCGCGTTTTCCGCGCGCTACGCCGCCACGCAATCGCGCGACTTCCTCGGCATGAGCGGAAAATTTCACACCACGTGGGGCGAGTTCGGCGGCTTCAAGCGCCCCGCCGCCCTCCGCTACGAATGCGCCGCCATGCTGGCCTACGGAGCCAAGTGCTCCATCGGCGATCAGCTCCATCCCAACGGCGAAATGAACCTCGACACCTACCGACTCATTGGCGCCGCCTACGCCGAAGTCGAGGCCCGCAAACCCTGGTCCGACAACGTCCTCCCCGTTGCCCGTATAGGGCTGGTGAGCGCCGAGCCGAACCAGTCACTCTCCCGCGGCCACCTCACCGTGAGCCCCGCCGATGAAGGCGCCGCCCGCATGCTGCTCGAAATCCACCTGCCTTTCCTCGTGCTTGACGAAAACGAGAAGTGGGACGGTTTCGATCTCATCGTGCTGCCCGACACGTTCGCGCTCACGCCCGTCACGCAGGCCAAGGCGAAGAGGTTCCTCGCCCGCGGCGGCAAGCTCCTTGCCGCCGGTAGCGCGCTACTCAACGCGGACAAAACCACCTTCGCCGTCAACCCAGGTGCGAAGCTCCTAGGTCGCTCCACCAGTGATCCCGACTACCTTGTCGCGACCGCCCTCAGTGCCGCGGTTCCTGTGCGCACCCCCATCGTCATCCACGGCGGTGCCTACGAAGTGAGGCCTGGAGCGAAAACCCTAATCCTCGCCGAACGTCGCGTGCCCTATTTCAACCGCACGTGGGAGCATTTTTGCTCGCACCAGCACGCGCCCGACTCGCCGGCCGAGGTCGGCCCCGCCGCCACGTTGAGCGGCAACATCGCCTGGTTCGCGCACGACATCTTCACTCGTTACCGCCAATATGGACAACCGCTCTACCGCGATTTCGTAGTCGCTGCCATCGACCACCTGCTCGGTGGAAAGCGCCCCGCTGTCACCACTCTGCCGACCGACGGGCGCCTCAACCTGCTGGAGCAACCGAAGGAAAAGCGCTTCATCGCGCATCTGCTCTATGCGCCGAAATCCGTTCGCGGCGCCTCCCACCCCACCGCCATCAACAAGTCGATGGAGATCATTGAAAACCTCATTCCGCTGCGCAATGTCCACGTCGCGGTTCAGGTCCTGCGCAAGATCAAGTCCGCCCGCCTAGTGCCCGAAACCGTGGACATTCCGTTTACCCAGGAAGATGGCGTCGTGGCCTTCACCGTGCCGGAGTTCACCGCTCATGCCATGATCGAGCTCAGCTACGCGTAAACCACCTAATTGTGTATGAATTTCGACAACACGTTCATCAAACGCGCATCTCGCTAAGTTCCATCCGAATGGAGTGCACGGGACCATGCGCACCTGAGCGATCTTGTCCCGTTACAGCCGCCACAGCGTCGCCCCGCGACGGATCCGCGCAGTAACCACATCGCCCGGGCGAGACGACAGCGGATCACCAAGCCATCGGCGCCCCCCCGTCAGCCGCCGAAATGCCCGATTCAAACGTGTTGTGCCCGCTCGTTAGCGAGCAACGACACCGACTCCTCATGGACTACTCGCTTTAAGTATAAAATAACCAAAGGGTTCCATCTCTATAGTTTTGCCTAATTGCTTCCTATTTTGTGAGAACGCATCCACCCACGGTATAATGCTTAAGAAATCAGGCACTGAATACGTGACCTTCTTGTTTCGAAGGTTACAAATGACCAACGCGCGCTCTTTTTCGTAGTCTTTCTTAATAACATAGACGTCATCATTACTGTATGATGTAAGGCGTCCGCGCTTTATGGCGTTGCTGTTCTTTCTGATGGCTAATATTTTTTTATATTCCGGGTTTACCTGTTCGGAGGTATAATCAGCCGGATAAACGCCCACGCTTTTTTCTGCCAGGCCCTCCTGACCGTTGTAAATCATTGGTGGGCCCTGCATGCACGCGAGCACAAAGGCCGCCATTGCCCCTCGTTCATTCTCAAAAACGGTAGCCGTAGGACCCTCTATAGCGAGCAAGTCATTGTTGCTGATATACCTGGCTTCCGGTTTCCGATCCGAGATATTGGGACGATCATTTCCGCCCGGGAGGTCCATAATTTTGGCCGGCTTTTTGTCCCAATATACTTGTTTTAAATTGTTATAAAAATCGAACCCAGAAATACAATCGAAGCCTGCCTCATACAGTTCGCGTGTGCCGCTTTCGGCCAAAAAGAATAACTTCCGCTTCGTCGCATTCCGTGCTGAAGCAATGGTGGCTTTCCAGAAGTCAAAGGGCGGCCCGTCGGCAAAATCGCAACGAAAGCCATCCACCTCTGTATTTACGACCCAGAACTGCATGGCCTTTATCATGGCTTCCCGCAGGGCCGTGTTTTTGTAATTAAGCTGGGCGACATCATCCCAGCCTTTTCCAGGCGGAGAAAGAGCATTACCGGCACGATCACGCAAATACCAATTTCTGTTTGCCAACCAAGGGTGGTCCCACGCGGTGTGGTTCGCCACCCAATCCATAATAACCGTGATGTTTTTTTGATGGGCAACTCTCACCAATGTTCGTAGGTCATCCAGACTGCCCAATTTTTCATTTATCGAAGTATAATCGCGAATAGCATACGAAGAGCCGAAAGATTTCAATTCACCGATGGGGTGGATCGGCCTCAGATAAATGACATTAGCGCCCAGTTCCTTGACCGCATCCAGTCCTAGGGCCACTCCGTTCAGCGTCCCCTCCCTGCTAAATGCCCCGAAATTAATTTCATAAATAACGGCATCTGCTGGAGCCGGAGGGCCGTTGTAAGCGGCCCCGAGCTGACCACTCGGATTTATTTGACCCGAAGCGCTTAATGAGAAAACGCTTAAAGCGGATAATATAAGTATAACAGCTGCTTTTGTTTTTTTATATATCATATGACGAAAATTTACGGATTCCTTTATTCTTCCCTGGCAATAAGGGTCGCCCGGCGCCTTCAAGATGCCTGCCCTTGTCACACTTAATACGGCTTGTGATCTTTGACGGTGCCGTTGTCCGTGGCGTCGACTTGGTAGCTCTTAAGTGAGCGGAATAAGGCCCGAATATCGTGGATGCCGCCCCATGTGAACCATAGCCCGGTGACCACGGTGATGAGCATGGGCAGGCCGATCGCGGTCACGTGCCAGAAACCAAGCCACACCGAATTCGTCCACGGCTTGATCCATGAAACCAAGCCGGA
>JAQSWS010000165.1 GCA_029266495.1 Rariglobus sp.
TCCTCGGTCTCGCCGGAGCGGTGGGAGAGGACGGCGGTGTAGCGGCTCTTGTGGGCGAGCTCGACGGCGTCGAGGGTCTCGGTGAGGGAGCCGATCTGGTTGACCTTGACGAGGATCGAGTTGGCGGTGCCGGTGGCGATGCCCTTCTTGAGGAACTCGACGTTGGTGACGAAGAGATCGTCGCCGACGAGCTGGATCTTGTCGCCGAGGGCGGTGGTGAGCTTCTTCCAGGTGGCCCAGTCGTTTTCGGCGCAGCCGTCCTCGATGGAGTCGATCGGGTATTTGGCGCAGAGTTCCTTGTAGTAGGAGACGAATTCGTCGCCGGTGAACTGGCGGCCGTCGGACTTCTTGAAGACGTATTTGCCGGTCTTCTTGTCGTAGAACTCGGAGGCGGCGACGTCGAGGGCGAGGGTGATGTCCTTGCCGAGCTTGTAGCCGGCGCCCTTCACGGCCTCGGCGATGGCGTCGAGGGCGTCGGTGGTGGAGGCAAGCTTGGGGGCGAAACCGCCTTCGTCACCGACGGCGGTGGCGAGGCCCTTGGCCTTGAGAACCTTTTTGAGGTTGTGGAACACCTCGGCGCCGGCGCGGAGGGCTTCGGAGAACGTGTCGAAGTTGATCGGACGGATCATGAACTCCTGGAAATCGATGGGAGCATCGGAATGCGCGCCGCCGTTCATGATGTTCATCATGGGAACGGGGAGGACCTTGGCGTTGGGTCCGCCGATGTATTTGTAGAGGGGCTGGCCGAGGGCGTTGGCGGCAGCGTGGGCGGTGGCGAGGGAGACGCCGAGGATGGCGTTGGCGCCGAGCTTCGACTTGTTCTTGGTGCCATCGAGCTTGATCATGGCCTTGTCGATGCCGACCTGGTCGAGGGCGTCGAAGCCGATGAGGGCGGGGGAGATGCTGTTCTTGACGTTGCCAACGGCGGCGAGGACGCCCTTGCCGAGGAAGCGGGTCTTGCCGTTGACGCCCTTGGGGAGCGACTTGGCGGTCACATCGCTGTCGCGAAGCTCGTGGGCCTCGTGTTCGCCGGTGGAGGCGCCGGAGGGGACGGCCGCGCGGCCGACGGTGCCGTCGGCGAGCTTGACGTCGACCTCAACGGTCGGATTGCCGCGGGAATCGATGATTTCGCGGGCGGTGATGGCAGTGATCGTGGTGTTGCTCATGTTGGGAAAGGAAGGGTCGAGTGAAGCGAACGGCGGGCGCGAGGGAAGCCGAAACACTGCGCATGGGTTGGCTTTGGGTGCGCAGGCGCTTCGAAACCGGCCGCGCAAAGACGAGACCGGGGTTGAACTTGGCCGGGAGGAGGCTCACGTTGCCACCGTGATCGCTTCCGTTGCTTTCCGGAATTTCAAGGCACTGCGCAACACGAGCCTGGCGCTGTCGCCGTTCAATCTCGTGATCGGCCCCAATGGCTCGGGCAAGACCAGCCTCATCCAGGCGATCCTGCGCCTGCGCTCCCTCGCCCGGCTGCCGCTGCGCGAAGCCGGCCCCGAAATCGAGCGCCGCCCCGAGGGCGCCGAGATTACCTTCCGGTTTTCGCCGCCCCATGACGGTCTTGAGGCTTTGCTGGGCTGCGTGTCGGACACGACGTGCGATCTCCTGCAGGTCATTCCGTTGCCGGCCGGCGAAGGGGTCGACGACTGGGATGGTTTGCGCACGCGGCTGCTGACCATGCGAAGCTATCTATTCGACCACGATGCCATTGCCGCGCCTTCACCGGCGAAGGCGGGCGTGGAATTGTCCGTGGACGGGGGCAACCTCGCCGCCGTGCTTCATGCGCGTCGTTCGGAGCATCCCGTGGAGTTTGCCCGGTTGACCGCCGAGTTGTTCCGCATGCTGCCGGAGTATGACGAACTGGACCTCGTCGGGCGGCCCGACCAGACGCTTGAGCTGGGGCTGCACCTTGCGGAAAGCAATGAGTGGATCACCGCCGAGAACCTTTCACAGGGCACGCTTTACGTGCTCGCCATTCTTACGCTGGCCTTCGACCCGGCTCCACCCGCCGTCGTGTGCATCGAGGAGGTCGACCGCGGCGTGCATCCCCGCATGCTGAGGGAAATTCGCGATCTGCTCTACCGGCTGAGTTATCCGTCAGAAACCGGAGCGCTGCACGCCCCCGTGCAGGTCATCGCCACCACGCATTCGCCCTACCTGCTCGATCTCTTCCGGGACCATCCGGAGGAGGTGGTGATCACCGAAAAACACGGTGCCGCCGCCCGGTTTGCCCGTCTGGACGAATGCACGGATTTGACCGGCGTGCTGTCGTCCGGCTCGCTCGGCGACCTGTGGTTCTCCGGCGTGATCGGCGGGGTTCCCGAAGACAAATGAACCGGGCCACGCCGTCATCCGCCGGACG
The DNA here is from genome assembly GCA_029266495.1 of Rariglobus sp. Lineage (GTDB taxonomy): Bacteria > Verrucomicrobiota > Verrucomicrobiia > Opitutales > Opitutaceae > Rariglobus. The sequence continues at coordinate 2,360 of JAQSWS010000165.1, forward strand.
TGAGCTGAAACTCGCCATCCTGAGCGAATCGCCCGCCGACGAGGCGGCGATCGCCGTGCTGGTCGAGGGGGTGCTCGGCCGTTCTTTTGTTCGGGTGCATCCTTCGTTGCGGGCGCGGGGCTGGCCGTCGGTCGCCCAGGTGCTGCCGTCGATCATTCGTTATCTGCATTTCAACACCGATGCCGACGGGCTGGTGGTGGTCGTGGACAGCGATGACTCGGTGGTGCACACGGTCGCGCACGACGCGCCGGACTATTACCATCCCTTGTGTCGTGTGTGCCAGCTGCGCGCGATTTTCAGGCAGACCACCAAGAAGCTGCCGGTTGCACGGGGGCGGTCGCGGGTGTTGCGAGGCGTGGGCGTGGCCGTCCCCGCGGTTGAGGCGTGGTATCTGTGCGGGCTCGAGGACACTGTTTCGGAGGCCACCTGGGTCGCCGGGCAGGAGGCGCTGCGACCGCCTTACACCAGACGTGAGCTCAAACAGCGCGCCTACGGAACCGAGCGGCCCAATCTCCAGCACGAGACCGAGATCGCGTTGCGCGAGGCGCGCCGCCACGCCCGCGACACCCGGCGCCTGGAGCATGACTTTCCGGGCTTTTCCGCGCTGGCGGCCGACCTGAGGGCATGGCCAACGATTAGTTGACATATCAACAATTGAAATCACAACCGATGGTCGATGAACATCGAGCTTGGTCATGAACTCACCCGCACGGTGATTACGACGGCGGACACTTTTCTACGGGAAGGTCAGCGGTTGTTTCGTCCACACGGGCTCACTGCGGCCCAGTATAACGTCCTGAGTGTTCTGGCCGCCGCGGGGAAGGGGATCAGTCAGCGCGAATTGGGGGACGTGCTGGTCGTGGACCGGTCGAATGTCACCGGACTGGTCGACCGGATGGAGAAAACCGGCTGGGTCCGCAGGACCGACGATCCGGACGACCGCCGAGTCTACCGGGTGCAGCTCACCGCCGCCGGCCGGCGTTTGTGGGCCGAGGTGTCACCCCGGTATCAAAACGTGGTG
>JAQSWS010000112.1 GCA_029266495.1 Rariglobus sp.
AACGCACCCGCCAAGTCCTCCCGCGATCTCAACTTTTCCGCCAGCGACTCAGGCCGCCGCCGCGGAGCCAGCATGTTCCAATACGCCAGCCGCCCACCCGGCGCACTCGCCTCCGCCAGCGACGCCAGAATCGCCGCCGTGTTCTCCTCCGACATGTATTCAAAAATGTCTGACAGATTAAACTTCATCACCCGCTTCGCCGCGCCCGCCACTCGCTCCCGCTCCAAAAACGCCTCCAGCGTCAGCTCGTGCCACTCCAACCGATCCAGCCGCGACTTGATCCGCTCGAAGTTATCCGCCCGCAACGCCCACGGCAGCGCCTCCCCGTGCGTTCCCGTCAGGATCCAGTGCAGATACGGATTCTCCGCCGGATTCAGCGCCACCAACGCATGCCGCGTCCGCCCCAAAATCCGGTCCGCAACCGAACCTTCCACATACTTAAAAAACGCAGGATCGCGCCCCAACCGACCCATCATAAACCGCGAGAAGAACACCTTGAACAGCAGCCGCCACCGCCACGTGTTCCACCGCTCTTCGTAAAACCGCTCGCGCTCCGCCGGCGTTCCCCCGCGCAACAACGCCACGACTGTCTTCCGTCCGTGCACCAGAGGCAGCACCCGCGTGCGAAACAGCCGGAAGTAATTCTCAAACTTCCCCGGTGCCCCTATCCCGCCCGTCACCGATTCCGGCTGCCCATCCCAAAACGCCCGCACCGCCGGCGACAACCGCGCCCGACACCGCGCATACAACGCCGCCCGAGCCTCCGCCGTTCCCGGACGCGAGCCCATCAGCACCAGCAACTCCGCATGCGGCAACTCGCGATATGCTGCCACGCGCAGTTCCAGACACGCCAGCTGCGACGGATTCAAATCCAACGCCACCACCCGCTCAGCCCCCGCCCCGAGCAACGCCAGCGCATTGTCCCCCGCCGACGAAATTGAAACAACAGTATCGGTCGGCCGCACATCCAGCGCCTCCACCAAAATATCCGCATCCTCCCACACCTGCGCATAACGAATCCTCGAAAAATCCGCCCGCGTCGCCGCTTCAGTTGTCTTGGTCATGAGTCTTTCCGTGGTAGGGACGGACCGCTGGGCCGTCCGGCTTGGCGAACGCGTTTTGTGATTCGCGGACGGCCCGGCGGTCCGTCCCTACCGTCTGAATCAGTGTTCATCAGTGTTGATCAGTGGTTACCTTCTCCGCCTCTGTCATCTCAGTCACTTTCCGCACCACTCCCGTCGCCCCATCCATCTCCAGCCACTCGCCCGTCTTCACCCAAGCGGTCACCCCGCCGATCGACACGATCGCCGGAATCCCCATCTCACGCGCCACAATCGCCGAGTGCGACAGCAAGCTGCCGTGCTCCACCAACAACCCCGCCGCCGCCGGAAACAGCATGATCCAGCCTGGGTCCGTCCGCGGAGCCACCAAGATCTCACCCGACTCGATCACCGCATTCCGCGGATCGATGATCACCCGCGCCCGCGCCCGCACCACGCCCGGACAACACCCGACGCCCTTCAACGCATCGCCCGTCGGTGCCACCGTTTCCCGCGCAGCCTTAAACGCATTGCCCAGATAAACCGCCCCGCGCGTCGCAAACCGGTCCGCCGGCTCCGCCTTCTCACGGAACCCCGCAAACTCCCGTTTCCGCAACGCCGTCAGCCCCGCCAGATCGGTCGTCGCCGCCGTGCCTTCCACAAAGCCCAGCGCCTCCTCGACCGTCAGATAAAACACATCGCGCGGCTCCGCCAGCCGGCCCACCGCATGCAGCCGCTTGCCCAGCTCGACATAGATCCGCCGCACGCGTCCGAACAACCGCGTCCGCTCAAACCGCAGATTTTCCCGATCACGCACCCGCGCCCGGCAATGCTTCAGCACCCAGTTAAAAATTACCCGCTTCACCGCTTGCCCCGCCAGCGCCTCGGTCACGCGCAGCTCCGCCGCCGCCCGCAACTTCGCCTCCATGCCCGCGTCCGCCAGCCCGCTCACTCCAAACCTCCGCGCAAACTGCCCCACCGACCGCAACAGCGTCAGCGGCTCGTCATGCAGCGTGAGACTTTCCAGCTTCAATTCCTCCAGACACCGGTCGCCAAATTTTTCGAGATACGCCTCATACCCCGCACGAAACGCCGGCGCGGTCTCCAGCCAGCGTTCAATCTCCGCCCGCGATCCTTCGCACAACACCGTCGCCGCCGCCGCGTCGCCCGCCACCAGCGCCGCCAGTTCGCGCACCCGCTTCGCCGGCTCCGCGCTGATCATTCCGCCTTCACCGCACAACAGATCATTCTGCAGCGTGCCGTCCGCGTCTCCGCACCACTTCGCGGAAAACTTTCGCGCCACGCCGTAAAAAATCATCGCGAAAAAATCGTTCACCAAAGGCGCGTCCCACTTGAGCAACAACTGCCGTTCCAGCTCGCGGAAATGCCCCGCCAATTCATCCGGCCGCATTGTCTCGAGCGCCGGCTCGCACGGACGCAACGCATGGTTCAGCCGCACATAAAACCGCTCGATCTGCCCCGGCAGCGTGAAGTGATTCTTCACCAGCCCCAGACACGCCCCCGCCAGCGCAAATCCGTCTTTCACTTTCGCCCACCGTCCCGCCGGCACCAGTTTCGCGAGCACCTCTTCTGGCAGTCCTTCCTTCACACCCATCATCTGCTCCATAAATCCGCGGTTCACCGAGAACCCCGGCAGCAGCGCCAGCAGCCGATACCAGCTGATCAGGTTGTAATAGATCCGTCCCCCGACGAGCCCGAGCATACGCGGAAACAAATCCCGGTTCTCCTCAATCCGCGCCGCACCCACGCCCATCATCCGCGCGAACTCCCGGTAAACCGCCTCATAAATCCCGCGCGCAAACGAAAATGTGAGCGGCGTCGTCACCCCGCTGTAGCTCTCCGCGATGTTCGCATTGTCCCACAGGTTCAGCTCGCCATCCGGATCGGCCAGCATCGCCAGCGAAGTGACCGGACGCGACTGCAACAGCCACAACTTCCCTTCCGCCCGCGCCCATTCGATATCCTGCGGACGCCCGAAAAACTTCTCCGTCGCCCGCGCCAACGCCGCCACCTCCACCGCCTCCGCATCGCTTAACGTCGCCTGCCCCGCCCTCGCCGCCTCAACCGGCTGCGACACCACACCCTCGCCCGAACCCGGCGCCGCCCGATGCGCACTGTGTTTCTCCACGACCGCCCGCGTCACCACGCGCCCGCCGCGATTCACGGTAAACATATCCGCATCGGCCTCGCCCGACACCAGCGCCGAGCCCAGCCCGAACACCGCCGACACCACCGCGTGCCCGCGCCGGCCGCTCACCGGATCCGCGCTAAACGCCACGCCCGCCGTCTCCGCATCGATCATCCGCTGCACCAGCACCGCCGGCGGCTGCGGCTCACCCGCCAGCCCGCGTTCACGACGATAAGCCAAAATGCGTTCGCTAAAACCCGAGCGCCACACCGCCGCGACCTTTTCTGGAATCCGCTCCGGCGACACAAAAAGGAAACTGTCGAGCTGTCCCGCAAACGAGTGCTCCGCACCGTCCTCATCGAGCGCCGACGACCGCACCGCAAAAAACGCTGCGTCCGGCGCCACTTCGCGCACCGCCACCGCAATTTGCTCCGCCAACTCCTGCGATACGCCTTCCTTCGCATACGCCGCCGGCGTCACCACAAACCATTCCGGAATCGGCAGCTTCGCCGCACCCAACCGAGCCAACGCCCCGGCCTTGCCGCCCAACGGTGCGCCTTCTGCAAAATCATCGGTATGTCGTAGCAGCATCGTCATGAGAGTTTCATCCAGCATTGCCTCACCAGCGGCACCACCCCGAGCGTCAGATAAAGCGCCAGTGTCCACACCCCGGCCGCCGCTTCGATCCCTTTCGCCAGTTTACCCTTGAGGGTCTTCACAAACATCCAGCCCAGCACCGCCGCGCCCACCCACAACACGCCCAGCACCCACGCCACTTCCACGGTGAACCCAATGCGTTCCGCCGCCATGAGTGCACACGCCAGCGTCGCCGCCATCGCCGCCAGCCAAGACGCCACCGCCACCGGACGTCCCCACAAAAACGAATACGTCTCCACGCCGGCCTCTTCCTGTTCCGGAGACCGAATCTTCCGTCCGAGCTCGATCACCACACCGTTGAAAAAACTGGCCGCCAGAAACCAGATCAAACCCGCCGGCATGCCTTGGCCCGATGGAACCCAATCGCAGCCCGTCGCAAACCAGTCCACCAACGGCATGATCGCCATGTGGCTGAAGAGATACACCACCGGTCGAGCCTTGAGCCACTCACGCGCAAAGAACTCTTTGCTCATCAGCCCAAAATAAATCCACGTCACCGCCAACAGTGCGACGACCTTCCAGCCAATCGTCACCGCAAGCAGGAGTTGCCAAAACGCGACCGCCACGCCGACACAGGCCAGCTGCGGCAACGTCACCAGCCCCCTAGGCACCGGCCGATACGGCCTCCACCGCGCATCCTCCTCCGCATCCTTGAACTCGTCCGCGATCCGCAGCAGCAGGAATTACCCCAGCGTAACCAAAAACGCCACGACAGACGCTTCCCACCGCGGCAACTCGCCCGGTCCGCGCAACAACGCCGAATAGCTCACCGCCGTCGCGCTGAACGCAGCGATCAGCGGACCATGCGCGATCAGCGGAAACCGCTCCTTCTGGTAAATCCACCAGCGGTTCATGCGTCCGTTTTTTTCCCGCGCGCCAGCCGCTCATGCGCTCCCGCGAACTGCCCCGCGCTCAACGCCGCGATGATCGATAGCTCTCCGGCCAGCGCCAGCGCCGCGCATACTTCCGCAAACGCCCGCGCATGTCCCGCCCCCGCCAGCCCGAGCACCTTCAGGCACGCCTGCTGACTCGGCAGTCCCGTGCCTCCGCCCACCGTGCCAACGATCAGATTCGGCAGCGTCACCGCCGCATAAAGTTCGCCTTCGCCGCTCACCTCGAATCGCGTCACGCCCACCGCCGCCTCCGACACGCACGCCGCGTCCTGACCGCACGCGATGAACAGCGCCGCCAGCCCGTTCGCATAATGTCCCTGCACCCCGATCGTCCCGCTGAGCACGCCACCGAGCGCCGACATGCGCCAGTAATCCACCATCTTCTCCGGCGTCGTGTGCAGGTGCCGCTCGACGATCTTCCTCGGCAACCGCACTTCCGCCGCGACCTTCTTCCCCCGCACCGATTGGAACGACTGCGAACTCGCCTTCTTGTCACCCGACAGATTCCCCTCCACGAAAAAATACTGCGGCTTCACCGGACAACTCTCCGCGATAAACGCACACACCGCCGCTGTCGCGATCGTCACCATGTTCTGACCCGACGCGTCGCCCGTCGTGTATTCCAACAACACATACACGTGGTTACCCTCGATGGTGAAGCGCACGTCCTTGAGTTTCCCGAACCGCGTGGTCGCCTCCGCCGTCTCCCGGATCTTCTCCGTATTCACCACGCACCACTGCACAAAGTTGCCCGCCTCCAGCAGCGAGTGAAACGCATACGCCGGCGCACGTCCCACGCCCTCGCTCAAAATCATCGTCGTGCAGCCGCCCGCCAGCGTGATGACGCTCGCCCCGCGATGATAACTCGCCACGAGCGCTGCCTCCGTCGTCGCCAACGGCACATAATAATCTCCCTGCGCCGCAATGCCGTTCACTCGCATCGGCCCGGCCAAACCGACCGGCACCTTCACCGTGCCGATGAAATTCTCGATGTTGTGCGCAAACAACGCATGCCGCTCCAACGACACCGCGTCCGCCACGTTTGCTTTCGCCTCATCCCCCGCATGCGGCAGCAATGCCCAGCGCTTCTCAACCACATCCGGATCCGTCAAGGTCGCGCCCGGCACGCGTGCCGCGGACGCATGGTGCTTCGTCGACAGGCGTAACGCGATCTCCTCGGGCGTCAGTTTCCCGGTGATGTTTTCCAGATGCCTACGTGCGCCGTCATGCGTGGCCGACATAAATTCATCCAAGCACAACGCGCCGGATTCCCCCTTACAAGCTCACGCTTCCCTGACTCCCCCCGCAATATCCGCGCACCCTCCGCCAACGCGTGCGCAGCCGGTTTGCGTGCTTTTTGGCATCGTGGGACCCGCCCTCACCGGCCTTGTCGCCGGCCCGGCCTCAGTCCCCATGAAATCTCCCGGCTTCGGCTCCGCCTCCTCCAAACCCCGCTTCCTCACCTGCGACGCCAACGAGGCCGTCGCCTCCGTCGCCTACCGGCTCAACGAGTTCATCGCCATCTACCCCATCACGCCGTCCTCCGCCATGGCCGAGTCCTGCGACGAATGGGCCGCCGTCGGCAAAAAAAACATCTGGGGCATGGTCCCCAAGGTCACCCAGCTCCAATCCGAAGGCGGCGTCGCCGGCGCCGTCCACGGTGGACTTCTCGGCGGCGCCTTGACCACCACCTTTACCGCATCGCAGGGCCTCCTGCTGATGATCCCCAACCTCTACAAAATCGCCGGCGAACTCCTCCCGCTCACGATCCATGTCTCCGCCCGCGCCATCGCCGCGCAGGGCCTGTCCATTTTCGGCGACCACTCCGACGTCATGGCCTGCCGCGCCACCGGTTGCGCCCTGCTCTGCTCCAACAACGGCCAGGAGGCCCAGGACCTCGCCCTCGTCTCCCATGCCGCCAGCTATCGGTCCCGCATTCCGTTCATTCACTTCTTCGACGGCTTCCGCACCTCCCACGAGGTCTCAAAAATCGCCACCCTCTCCGACGACGACATCCGCTCCGTCATCAGCGAACAAGCCATCGCCGACTTCCGCGCCCGCGCCCTCTCCCCCGACAAACCCGCCCTCCGCGGCACCGCCCAGAATCCCGACGTCTATTTTCAGGGCCGCGAAACCGTCAACCGGTTCTACGACCAGCTCCCGTCCATCGTGCAGGGCGAGATGGACCGCCTCGCCGAGGTCACCGGCCGCCAGTATCGGCTCTACGAATACCACGGCCATCCCCAGGCCGACCGCCTGGTCGTCGCCATGGGCAGCGCCGTCGAAACGATTTCCGAAACCGTGGACTGGCTTGTCGCCAAGGGTGAAAAAGTCGGCGTCCTCGCCGTCCGTCTCTTCCTCCCGCTCCACGTCAAATCCTTCCTCGCCGCGATCCCGCCCACCGTGAAGGCCATCGCCGTGCTCGACCGCACCAAGGAGCCCGGCTCCCTCGGTGAACCGCTTTATCTCAACGTCGTCGCCGCCCTCGCCCAGGGACTTTCCCCCCTCGCCAGCTCCCCCCGCATCGTCGGCGGCCGCTACGGCCTCGGCTCCAAGGAATTCACCCCCGGCATGGTCCGCGCCGCCTTCGACAACCTCGCCCGCTGGGAACCGCTCTCCAAATTCACCCTCGGCATCCTCGACGACATCACCGGCACCTCCCTCGGCTACGACGAGTCCTTCGACCTCGAAGCCTCCGATGTCCGCCGTTGCGTGTTCGTCGGTCTTGGCGCCGACGGCACGGTCGGAGCCAATAAAAACTCCATCAAGATCATCGGCGAACAAACCGACAACTTCGCCCAGGGCTACTTCGTCTACGACTCCAAGAAATCCGGCTCCGTCACCACCTCCCACCTGCGTTTCGGCCCGCGTCCGATCAAGGCCCCCTACCTCATCCGCCAGGCTGACTTCGTCGCCTGCAGCCAGTTCAATTTCGTCGGACGCCAGAAGATCCTCGATTACGCCGCCCCCGGCGCGACCGTCCTCCTCAACTCCCCGCACAACGCCACCGACACCTGGGCCCGGCTCCCGTGCGAATGGCAGGAGACGCTCATCGCGAAAAAACTCCGCCTCTTCGTGATCGACGCCACCGCCGTCGCCCAGGCCGCCGGCATGGGCCGCCGCACCAACACCGTCCTGCAGACGTGTTTCTTCGCCCTCTCCGGCGTCCTCCCGCAAGCCGAGGCCATCAAACAAATCAAGAAGGCCATCGAGAAAACTTACTCCAAGAAGGGCGACAAGATCGTCCAGATGAACTACGCCGCCGTCGACGCCGCGCTCGCCGGCCTGCAAGAGGTCGCGATTCCGTCCGCGGTCGATGCAGCCGCCATCACCTCCGCCAGACCCACCTACGCCGGTGCCTCCGAGTTCGTCCAAAAGGTCACCGCCCGCCTCCTTGCCGATGAAGGCGACCGCCTCCCCGTCAGCGCCATGCCGTTCGACGGCTGCTGGCCGACCGGCACGACCCGTTTTGAGAAGCGCAACATTGCCCTCGAAATCCCCGCGTGGGACTCCGCCCTCTGCATCCAGTGCAACAAGTGCGCGCTGGTCTGCCCCCACGCCGCCATCCGCCCCAAGTTCTACCCCGATTCCGCCCTCGCCGGTGCGCCAGCGGGCTTTGTCTCCACTCCCTTCAAGTCCAAGGAGTATCCAGGTTATAGTTACACGCTCCAGGTCGCGCCCGAGGATTGCACCGGTTGCTCCCTCTGCGTCCAGGTCTGCCCCGCCAAGGACAAGACCAACCCCCGCCACAAGGCCATCGACATGGTCTCCCAGCCCGAACGCCTGGCCACGGAGCGCGCCAACTGGGACTTCTTCCTCAGCCTCCCCGAGGCCGACCGCACCAAGATCGACACCGCCACCGTCAAGGGCGCGCAGTTCCTGCAGCCGCTCATGGAGTTCTCCGGTGCCTGCGCCGGTTGCGGCGAAACGCCCTACCTGAAGCTCCTCACCCAGCTCTTTGGCGACCGCCTCATCATGGCCAACGCCACCGGCTGTTCCTCCATCTACGGCGGCAACCTGCCCACCACGCCCTATTGCCAGGATAAAAACGGCCGCGGCCCCGCCTGGGCCAATTCGCTCTTCGAGGACAACGCCGAGTTCGGCCTGGGCCTGCGCCTCGCCGCCAACCAGCGCCTCGAACATGCCCGTGCCCTCCTCACGCTCCTCGCCCCCGAAACCGGCCACGATCTCGCCTCCGACCTCCTCGAAGCACCCCAGACCTGCGAAGCCGATTACACCGCCCAGCGCGAACGCGTCATCGCTCTTCGCGCCAGGCTGAAAGGCAACGACTCACCCAGCGCCCGCCGCCTCCACGCACTGGCCGACGATCTCGTCAAAAAAACCGTGTGGACGATCGGCGGCGACGGCTGGGCCTACGACATCGGTTACGGCGGCCTCGACCACGTCCTCGCCTCCGGCGCCAACGTCAAAATCCTCGTCCTCGACACCGAGGTCTATTCCAACACCGGCGGACAATCCTCAAAATCCACCCCGATGGGTGCCGTCGCCAAGTTCGCCTCCGGCGGCAAAGCCACGACCAAAAAAGACCTCGCCCTCATCGCCGCCCAATACGGCCACGTCTACGTCGCCAAAATCGCCTTCGGCGCCAAGGACAGCCAGACGGTGCAGGCCCTCCGCGAAGCCGAGGCCTATCCCGGCCCCGCACTCGTCGTCGCCTACTCGCACTGCATCGCCCACGGCTACAACCTCGATCGCGGACTCGAGCAGCAAAAACTCGCCGTCGAAACCGGCTACTGGCCGCTCTTCCGCTACGATCCGCGCCTCGCCGAAGCGGGCCAGACTCCGCTCAAGCTCGACTCCGCCGCCCCCAAGACCGAGCTCGCCAAGTTCACCGCCAACGAAACGCGCTTCGGCATCTTGAAAAACATCGACCCCGACCGCGCCGCCTCCTTGGCGACCCAAGCCCAGGCCGAGGTCCTCCGCCACTACGCCCACTACCAGCACCTCGCCGAACCCGCAAAACCGGCACCGACCACCACACCGGGCAGTCCAGCGCCTGCGGCAAACTAACGCCCGCGAGTTCCGCCTACTCGCTACCCACTACCCGCTACTCGCTACTTCTCTCCAGCGACCATGAACCTCGAAACCACCTACCTCGGCCTCACCCTGCGCAACCCCATCGTGGTTGGAGCTTCGCCGTTCTGCGACAACCTCGACCAGGCCCGCCGGCTGGAGGAAGCCGGTGCCGCCGCGCTGGTCATGCACTCGCTCTTTGAAGAGCAGATCGACCTCGAGCAACAGGCCTTGCTCCACCACCTCGAGACCCCCGCGGAGAGCACCTACGAGGCCACCTCCTATTTTCCTCATTTCGACGATTACCACCTCACGCCCGCCGCCTACCTGCGCACCCTCGAACGCCTGAAGTCCGTCCTCACCATCCCGGTCATCGCCTCACTTAACGGGCGCCGTCCGGGCGGCTGGGTCGATTACGCCCGCCGCCTCGAAGCCGCCGGCGCCGACGCCCTCGAACTCAACACCTATCAGCTCGCAAGCGATCCCGCGCTGACGGGCGAGGACATCGAAGGCGACATTCTGGAGATCGTGCGCAACGTCGTCGCCACGGTGCGCATTCCGGTGTCTGTAAAACTCTCCCCGTTTCACGCGTCGCTCTCCCACTTCGCCGCCGGACTCGAGCAGCAAGGAGCCGCCGGCCTCGTCCTCTTCAACCGGTTTTATCAACCCGACTTCGACATCGACGAACTCGAGGTGATTCCCCGCCTGCGCCTTTCCTACTCCTCCGAGCTTCTGCTGCGCCTGCGCTGGCTCTCGATTCTCTCCCCGCGGATGAAAGGCTCGCTCGCGTGCAGCGGCGGAGTGCACACCGCGGAGGACCTGATCAAGTCGATCCTCGGCGGTGCGCATGCGGTGCAGGTGGTTTCGGTGCTGCTCGAAAACGGCCCCCGTGCCATTCCGGCGATCCTGGAAGGCTTGCGCAGCTGGATGCTGGAACACGACCACCATGACCTTTCGAAAGTGCGCGGCGCGCTCAACCTCAAGCGCTGTCCCGACCCCGCCGCCCACGAACGCGCCAACTACATCAAGATTCTCCAGAGCTGGAAAATCTAGTGCCCGTCACGGAGATTCCTTTGCGGATATCCCGGAAGGTATGGCCGCAAGAAGTCACAAAAATTCAACCGGCGTATGAACCATTGGAGGCGCCTATAGGCGCGCGGGAGAGCAACAGTGGCAGGATCCGCAATTTTTGCGTCTTTTTGCGGCCAACATTCCGACTGAATCAGGAAGAGAACCTCAGTGACCGGACGAGAGCTGTTTAAGTTACAGGGTTGACGGCGATGCAGGCTGCCGCTTGCGGCGAGCCTTCCGTGAACACCCCGCCCGCGCCGTCGAATCAAAGCCCCCGGCAGTTTGCGTCGGTGATTTCCCGCTTCGCCTGCGCCGACACATGTCCGTCACACCAAAGAATGTTCGCTTTCCCTCCATGGGATTCGCCTACGCGCGACCAGCCGCTGGTCGTGGAGGAAAAGCCCACGTTCCAGGCGGCCTCCGTCATGCCGTCGATCATAAGGATCGTGAAGCCCGGCCGCCCGATGTCCGTCACGCGTTTAAGGGGAAATCCCGTGGTCGCCATGACGTTGTAGTTCACCACAAAGGGAAATCCCTTGATTCCACGCGCGTTCGTCGGCGGGGTGTCGGTCCGGCTCAACGGGCAGACGGCAAGACCGTGGAGCGAATCAATGCTGCCCGCGATATCCGCCAAAGGCGAGCGGGTGCTTCCATCAATCGCAGAATACCACCACCAGTAATGGGAATACGGAATCTTCGGGTCCAACACCGCATCGGGTGCACCCGAGAAGCTCGGCGGATACAGCATTTTATTTTCCGACGTATACGAAGTGACCACCTGAAAAAGCTGGCGAAGCTGGCTGCTGCACTGGGCTTTTCGAGCCGAGTCGCGGGAGCGGCCCAGGACCGCAAAAACCAGGGCCGCCAGAACGCCGATGATCGCAATCACCACCAAAAGTTCGATGAGCGTAAAACCGCGCTTCCGGCTGCAACCCGGCTGCCGGGTGGATTGGGGGCTGTGAGAGCTAATGTTCATTTGGGGAAGAAAGTGCTTGATCCATCAGGCGCGCGGCGCCGTTAAGGGCTCATCATGATCCGGGGGATGACGCCCGGCTGGGGAAGCCTGGCGCCGGGGGCTGCGCGGGGAACGGAAGTCTGGGGTTGGTCGAAGCGTTGCCGCCTTCACCGCGGCTGGCAATCAGGCGATCACGTTACTCGTAACGCCTCGCACGAAGACGGTTACTCCGCCACGGGCAGATCGCGCCAGTCGCCCACTTCCACTTCATAAACC
>JAQSWS010000113.1 GCA_029266495.1 Rariglobus sp.
AGAGAATCGCCGCCTTCAGGTTTTGATGCGTGCCGACACTCGCGGGAGCGAACTCCAGGCGTTTGACCTTCCAGCCGTCACCGGCGAGATCGAGTTCAAGCAGCGCGAGTTCAGAGGCGAATTCACCGGGAAGAGTATCGTCGACTACCAGCAGGACGGTGCCTCGATAATCCCGGAGGGGGGCGGCAATGGCGACGATCGTCTGCATGACGTCGCGATTAATGCTCGTGCTGCCGGATGTGAACTGCGGGCGAAAGACCATGTATTCATAGGCCGTGCCGGGAGTCAGGCCGGTGTCGGTGTAAGTGCGCGTGGGGTGGGCGACCTGTCCGCGCAGTTCCCAGGCGGCGTCCGGCGTTTGTTCGTCCCCCAACGGGCGGCGCAGAATCTGGATCTGGGCACCGGTGGCTTGGGCCTCCCAAGTAAGTGTGACTTGAGGCGTGGGTGTAACGGTCACGATATTTTCGACCTCCAATCCGTGGGTGGTGGACACGAGGAGGAGCGCAAGCAGGGGCAAGAGCAGACGACGGACGGGGGTAATAGACATGGGGAACAGTGGGGTTTCGCCCTGCATGAACCGCACGAGCCTGGTGCACAATGTCCGTGTATTGGGATCGGACCCATGTGATCGCCTACTACCTCGTGGATTTTAGCGCGAGACCGTTTGAAGGCCCGACTTTAAAATTCGCAAGCTCCGTGCGGCTCCCGTATCCGTTCCGGACCCAGAGCCGTGAAACGACGCGCCAAGGGCTACCAGTTGCTCACCCGTCCCCGCCGCCAAGTGTGCGTATCCAAGGCCCGGTGACAGAATAGACGATCCCCCTTAACCAAGAAGCGCCATTCGGGTCAGGCCGCTCGATGCTCGATTCGGGCTTGAAGCGAAAACCAACTCACAATGCTTTGGCGATCAAATCGACTCTCCGGGTATAGAAACGAGAATTAGCCTGAACAATATCCCACCATGATTCAGTCGGATTATATCCCGCCGGGCGTGGAATCGTCTCAAATAGCGCCAGCTTCTGGGCACCTTCCGCACGGAGGATTCTTACGAAGATCTCTACCGAATCAGGAAACCCGGTATTGGCTCCCTCAATGGCACCTGCGGTCGCCATATAGGTAGTCGTCCGCCCAGTGACTGGAAATCTCAAAGTCGTGCCTTCAAATACTCGCACGCCAAAATCCACGACGTTGTTGGCAAGCACATTGCTGCGCTCGGGGGAGCGAATGCTCATGGATCCATTACTCCCGCTGATTTTCATCTGATCCGAGCCAGCGAGTCACGCCTTGTGGGGAGTTGATGATTTTGGAGCGGCATTTTCTAAGCTCAGGGCTCTGATCTGCGGGGACGGAGAGGGACTTGGAGGGCTGAAGCTTCTTACTCGAAACAGCGCCACACCGGGCGGTCGGTGAGGAAACGCTTTTTGTCGGGCATGCGGTTTTCCGCTAAACAGATTGCTGCCGCGGAAGCGGACCGTGTCGCCGGGGTTGAGATCGCTGGTGTTGATCATGGTGATGGTCTGCAACGGGGAGCCGGTGGACGCGCTGCTGTTGCCGTCGTTTCCGGTCGCGCTTACGTAGTAGTTGGTCGCATTCGCGAGGGTGGCTTTAAGGATCGCGAGTCCGGTCAGGCAACTGACGCTGAACGCATGTTTGATGATCTTATGCAGGGGCATCTTTTTTGGAGGGGGGCGGAGCGACGCAATTAAAGCGGGGCGGATGGGCAGGGCCGGGACAGCGGGGCGACTTTGGGGTGCCTCCGGGAGCTCAGGGTGGGCGGGGTATATTTGTCGCCAGTGAGGTTGCCCCGGAGAAACGCATCAACGGGCTGCGGCTGGGAACGGATCCGCAGCATGACCAGCTCCTTTTTCAGGTCATCAAGCGGGGCGTATTCACGGAGCAATCCTGTGGGTCATTGATTGAGCTGGTCGGTGGAGAGGATGGCTTCGGGGAGCAACGCGCGGGCTTGAGCAAGGTAGTCGAGGTGTTCGCGCTGGCGCCGGAGTGTCGTCTCCACCGATTCGGCGGGCAGAACGATGGCGGTGCAGGCCGCGGCGTAGTAATAGTTACCCGCACGAACGGCACGCATCAGCTGGTCCGAAGGAGTGGAGCCGGGCGCGAGCGAAGGGAAGGCAGGCAGTGAGAAGGGCGTTGAAATCTCGTGTAGCAAGGAGAAGCCGCGCAGGCTGCCCCGCACCTGGATGCGCGTGGCGAGAAAGCCGAAGCGGCCGTTGTCATGCGTGTTGACCGGGCTGTCGCCGAGCGTCGTCTCGGGCGTGGCGTGGAGGTCGCCGATGAGGGCGGTGTGGAAGGCCGCCGGACTGATGAAGAAGGGTGACTGATGACGCGGATCCCCGGGGCTGAGAGACACGCCGAGCCTGGCGGCCAGGGTTTGACGGGAGAAATCGATCGGCGAGCGGCTGCCGATCAGCCCGATGACGGGCAGGACGGGATCGTAATTGGCTCGCACGATGATGGCGTGCGGAAATGTCTCTGCAAAGGTGCGCAGGATGATGCGCGCGAGTTTTCCGTCGAGCTGGGAGCCGGGCAACCAGGGGCAAAACAGTCCCTGGTTGGCCAGCCGGCCGGATACGTCCTCAAAGAAGTCGCGGCTGTAGAGTTGCGCACTGCTTTCATGCCACGGGTGGACCTGATCGAAGATGATTACATCCCACGGGGTCTGGGCGCGCAGGAGGGTTTTTCGGCCGTCTTCAATGTGCAGGGAGACGCGCGGATCACTTTGGAGGCGGGCGTTCCACGGGGAAAAATGCTGAAGGGCGAGCTTGGCCACGACCGGCGAGAGTTCGGCGACCGCGAGGTGTTGCACCGGAAAATCCAGGCAGGCTTCGGCGGAACTGCCCGATCCCATGCCGATGAAGAGGACCCGGTCGGGTGCAGGGGAGAGGGTGAGTGGGATCCAGCTTTCGCAGTGTTGGCTGAGCAGGCCGCGGGAGGTGCCGTTGAGGGCGTGCGAGCGGTTGTAGACGAGGTGGCGCGAGCCCTCGGCGGACTCCACGACCTGGATGAGGCCTTCGGGACCGGTTTGCTCCGCGATCAAGAGCTCATCTTTGTTCAGCAGGAACAGGCTTGGCGGGAACAAGGCGCACGCGAGTGCGGCCAGACTCACGCAGGCCGTTGAAACCACCAGCGGGCGGACATGCCGGATGGAGAGCAACGCTAGGAACAGATAGCCGGTGGCAAGCCAGCCAAGGGTGCCGGCGATTTCGAAGCGGGGCAGCAACACGAAGGGCACGAGCAGGCTCCCCAGCGCGGCGCCGCACTTGTTACCGGCGAGGATGCGTCCCATGGCCGGCCCGGCGTTGTCATGGTCAAGGCGGGCGCGAGCCCAGGACAACGGAAAAACCGCTCCGACGCCGATCAAGAGCGGCGCGAGCAGCACGGCGGGAGCGAGCAGGTGCAGGCCGATCGTTTGCGCGTGGGTGAGTTGTTGCTGCCAGTCGCTCCACTGGACGAGCCAGCGGCACAGCCAGGCGAGGCCGAGGATGCCCAGGCCGGAGAAGGTCAGCACGGCCCAGAGATGCCGGGTGTCGCCGCGATCATGGGAGCACCAGCGTCTGGCCAGCCAGGCGCCGATGCCGAGGTGGATCAGGAATGCGAAGAGCACGCCGGCGGTCCCGTAGAGGGAAGTGCCCAGGAGGATTCGCATGACATGCAGCAGGCCCAGTTCCAGGCCGATGGACAAAACGCCCGACCCAATGACCACGAGACGCACGGTCAGCGCGGTCGTCGCAGGTGCGGGAGGAAGAGCGCCGGGCAAGCGAGTCGCGTCGGTGGGGGTGACGGAGGAAGGACGCCGGCAGAACTTCAGCCAGGCGATGACGGCGACGAGGGCTTGCAACAGACATAGGGCGGTGAGCGCCCCGCGATAGCCGATCAGAAACGGCAGCAGCAGTCCGCCGGCCAGGATGCCGAGGGCGGCCCCGAGCAAATTGCGCCAATAAAATGCACCGCCGCTCACGCGGAGGTCTTCATCGGCCCGGGCGAAACTTTGGGCGAGGGCGGGCAGGCCCATGCCGGAGAGAAAAACCGCCGGCCCGAGCAGGGTCAGTGCAAGACAGGCGGTGGCGGCGGTCGAGGGCCACCCATCGAGCAAGGAACTCCAGTATCCAATAGTTAAATACGCGGTGAAGGACCAGCCCGCGGAGAGCAGTTCTGCGAGGATGAACAGTCGTGCGGCGCCCGTGGTGCGACCGCGAACGAGACGGCCGCCGCAGACATTGCCGAGCGCCGTGCAGAGAAAGAACAAGGCGACAACCAAGGAGGCGCCAATGATCGAATTGCCGGCGCGAACCCCGATTTCACGAATCCAGATGATCTCCAGTCCGAGTCCGCAAAATCCGGTGATCGCGTAGATGTTTTGGAAAAAATCGCGCTGCCGGCCTGGGCGACGGGGGAGGTGATCAGGGGAAATTTAGGCTTGGGCTTGTTGGGGCGGCCAGGCACTGGCTCGGGGTCTGTTGGATCCCCGGGGTGAGGGGATTGCCCCGAGGACACGGACTAGCTCGATCAACCGATCTTTCTGCGCCGACGGAGAACGAAGCCCAGCGCGCCCGCGCCGAAGAGCGCGGCATAGGTGGCGGGCTCGGGGATCGGGGAGGCGGAGGCCAGATGAGCAAGCCCTCCGATTACATCCAATGTCCCGACAATGGCAGATGTGCCCGCGTCGAAAGCATAGTCGTGTGAGCTAAAATCGGTGGAGCTGCTTACCACCGAGATCCATTCAGGGTTGGTCATCAGGAGAGTTTCCAATTGGTTTGTTGTCGGATTGTCGTAGGTAACCCAAAGATAAAGCTGGGCGCCTGCGCCAATGGAGGAACTTTCATTTAGAGTGAATCCCGCGGCCCACGCGTTGCCATCGACTCCGCCTTCAGAGTTTTCGCCTGTAAGCCAATTCGCGGACCAATTCGCGGTATTGAAACTGGAGGGAGTGAAGCTGCCTGAAAAGCTGCCGAAGGCCACCGTTTCAACGAACGGAACGGAATTCCCGGCCGAATCTCGAAGCGTCACGTCGTTTTCACTTTGGAAGGTGTAGGATGTGGCGTGCGCAATCGTCGTTCCAAGCAACGATAGCAGGGCGATGAGGAGCAGGCTGAGTTTAGCACGTTTTGTATTCATAGCGGGATGAGGGCGGATCACGGGACGGAGATTGAATAACCGGGATCGGGATTGGTGCGGCGGATAAGGTAGGACTCGGTCGATTTTAGAATCTTTTGCGCTGAGTAATTGGTGAGCCCGCTTGTCCGCCTCCAGGTTGTTCCATCGGCACGGAGGTAATGCTGGACGAAGGCTCCGCCGGAAAACACATAGAGCGAATCGGCCGTCGCGGATGAGTTGTTTCCGATCCAACGGATGGACTCGGGCTGGCCGACATCCACAATGGCGTCCAATTCATTCGGACCTGTATCCGCGGGATAAGGGTTCGAGGCGAACTGAAGGCCGGCGATGAGGTTTTTTCTGAATGTGTTATTACGCACGATTCCGAATTGTTTCAGCGAACGGGCTTGCTGAAGTCTGACCTGCAAGCCTTCGCCGGGAGGGATCGGCAGATAGCGTCGGTCGGTAAGTGAGGATCCACGACGCCAAGTGGATGCATTCGCACGAAGGTAATACTGAACGAAGGCGCCGCCCTCGAATAGGTAAACCGAGTCTGCTACTGCCGCGGTGTCGCTGCCGACCAAAGCGAGGTCGAAGAGTCCTTGTAATTGGGTAAGCGTGAGGTGGCGACGGATAGCCACGCTGTTACCGGCCAGTTCGGCCAGGCGGCCAGCGGTGAGCGTATTGCGAGTGAGGTCGGAGGAGAGGACCACCGTGTTGTTGTTGGCGGCGATGGTGGCAGTTACATCAATGTCGAGGCGTTCGCCTTCCAGAAGACCGGCGATCACTTCGAGATAGAAGGGGTAAGCCGATTCAAGTGTCATGTTGGCGCCAACATTGAGCGCGCCGCCTCCGGCGAGCGTCAGGACATTGCCGCTGACGCTTTGAACTTTGGCGGTGACGACCGCTTCGTTGAGCAGGGGAAGGCCGAGTGAGAGCATGCCGGCAGATAACCCAACCTTCTGGAAGCCCCGGGGTGCATCCTCGACCAAGGTGGAGCCAACTCCCGCTCCGCCGAGCACCGCCAACCGCAGGAAGCGGCGGGGGTGGGCGGAGATGAGGTCGGTGTCCTCGACGGTGACAGCGCCGACCATGTTCTCCGCGCCCGTGCTGGTGAAGATCGGCGTCCAGTCGCCCGTGGCCAGATCGTTGGTCGCTTCGACGACGTAGGTGAGCGTTGTATCGGCGATGCGGTTGAAGCTGAATTTTAACCGCAGGCCGTCGGTGGATGTCCCGAGCGTCGTTGCACCGTGACTGTCGGGCGTGAGGGGCTGGTGCCCGGTGGCGTATTCGAGCAGGTTGGACAGGCCGTCGCCGTCCGGATCGGCGGTGGCCGAGGAGTTGGCGCCTTGCCAATTGAGCGCTGAGGCCCAGGTCGCATAGGTTTCAGGAGCGGGCACCGCCTGTCCGAAGACCACGAGGTCAACCGCATTCTGGATGGAATTGTCACCGCTTTTGCCGAAGCCTGTGCCTACTCCCGATGCCACGCATTTCCATGTATAGAGGCGAAATTGAATCGGGTTGGAGGTGTTTTGTAATGCGGGAATGATGCCGAGCGTGGCGCTGAAGAAGCGCCCGCCGCTCGCGCTGCCGCTGATGGCATGGCCGAGAATTCCACTGGAGGGCTGATCAAGCGGGACGGAAAAGTAAGTGGCAAAGCCGTCAACGCTGGCCCGGAGTTCCAGGTCATAGGATCTATAACTCGTCCTCTCCTGGTAGACACCGGCAAAGGAGGCGAACACCAGGCGATCCAAGCTGAGCTTCGTGGTCGGAGACGCGGGAGCCACGGTCCAGCCGAGGTAGTCCGTGGGATCAAGACTGGCGGCGTGAGCATAGACGACGTAGTAGGCGCCATCACTGTAGTCCGGGATATTATGGAAGCTCAGGCCGGTGCCCTTCTGGATCGATGCGGGGGCGACGAGGGAATGGTTTTGGGTGGAACCGGGGGTCTGCTGCCCCAAGGCCGCCGGGCCGGCAGCAAAGGACCAGCCGAGCAGCACATCGGGGCGGGAGGCCTCGACTGTGACCGTGGTGGTGATGGGCGCGGAGAGGGCGATGCCGTCGAAAAGGCACCAGGTGAAGGAATCGGCGCCGGTGTAATCCTTATTGGATACGTAGAAGGCGCGGCCCTGATTCCAACGGAGCAGTCCATGAGCGGGATTGGTGATGACGATCGGAGTGAGGGTGTCTCCGTTCGCGTCGGTGCCGGGGAATCGGACCGGGGTGGGGACGCTGGACTGGACGCTCAGGATCGAGGGTGTCGCGGTGACGGGCGGGTGATTAGCCGTGTCATCGGAGCGAATCCGGGCGAAGAGGGCCTGGGATTGATCGAGGTAGGTGCCGGTGTAGACAGTGGTGAGCGCGATGGCGCGCAGTTGATAGAAAACCTCTCCGGCCGGACGGGCGGCATCGGTGAAGGAGGTGGAGTTGGCGGGAAGCGGAGTGGCGGTGAGGCGGGTGTAGGCGCCAAGGCGTTCCGTCGAGCGATAGATGTGAAACCCGGTGCGGGCGGGATCGGCGAGCGCCTGCCAGTTCAAGGTGGCCGCACCTGGCGACGGGGTGACGGTGAGCGATGTGGGCGCGGTCACCGGATGCTGGCGAAGCGTGGGGTCGCCCATGAGATCGGCGGTGATCGAACGGGCGAACGGACGGAAGAGGAAAAAATAGGACGGGTTGGTGTAGTCGATATTCTGGGTTTGACGAGTGGCGAAACCGATGCTCCGGCCGGCGGCCATGGGGTGGAAAAACATGTTGGGGCGGCCGCCCCAAACGGAAGTGAGTCCCCAATCGGCTTGGGCAAGCAGAGCTCGCATGGGGTTGTCGCTTCGGGCCCACATCTGTTTGTAGCTGCCGAAATTGATGGTGAAGACCGCCTGGTTGTCGGTGGCGCCGTAGCTGGTTTCACTGGTGCCGGTGTAATCCCCGAAATCCACCGCCCAGAGGTGGGGAACGGTTTTCAGCGTGGGCTGGAACGACGCGAGGGTGATGTTGCTTTTGCCGAGGGTGCTCTGGAGGCTGATGCGCTCGAGATCGAGATAGTCGCTGTTCCAGAGCGCGCGCGTGGGCACGGAATGGAGGCCGTGACGCCAGGCGTGGGATTTTTGAATATAGTCCCGGAGGTATTCGCGCTCCGTTTTGCGGAAGCTTTTCATCGCCGAGAAATCCACGCGCCCGGTCATGAGCTCCGTCTGGGAGGGCATGGTGTCCTGGTCGAACTTTCCGTCGCCGGGGATGTTTTCGTTTTCGGCGGAGCCGGAGGCACTGACGTTCTTCGTTGTGTCGGTCCAGACGCCATCGAGGTCGGCGTAGTAATGGTCGGTTTCGTGGGCGCGCGTGGGCGAATGTCCGTCGGGCGCGATCAGGCCGGAACGCGCGATAGGCAGGCGACCGAAGAGATAGAGGGCATTGATGCCGGGATCGGCGGCGCGGGCGGAGAGAATAGCCGCCTTGAGATTTTGGTGGGTGCCGAGACCGTGGGGGGCGAACTCGAGGCGTTGAACCTTCCAGCCGTCGCCGGCGAGATCGAGTTCGAGGAGGGCGAGTTCGGAGGCGAATTCGACGGGCAGGGTGTTGTCCACGACGAGAAGAACGGTGCCTCGATAATCCCGGAGCGGTGCGTCAATGGAGACGACGGTTTGCACGGCTTGGCGACCCATGGACGTGCTGCCGTTTGTGAACGTCGGGCGATACAGCGTGTATTCATAGGCCGTGCCAGGAATGAGACCGGTATCAGTGTAGGCGCGCACGGGTGGATCGACCTCCCCGCGCAGCTCCCAGGCGGCGTCCGGTGTTTGTTCGTCCCCCAGCGGGCGGCGATAGATCTGGATCGGGGCACCGGCGGGTTGAACTTCCCAAGTAAAATCGACTTGTGGCGTGGGGGCTACCGTCACGACGGTTTCCAATTCCAGTCCGCTGGCGGTGGACACTGCGAGGAGCGCGAGCAGAGGTAAGAATAGACGGACGCAGCGAGTGGGCATAGGGGCGGGGGTTCGCTCTGCACGAATCGGGATTGGCGGGGAAAGCACAATGGCCGCATTTTGGAACCAGACCCAATTGAAGGATGAAGAGGCTTTCCCGTGCCTTATTTGGGAAAGGTTCCAACGCAGGGAAATTGCGGCGAAAGCGGGTCGGCGACAGCACCAGTATCCCAAGGCGTCCGTGTCCCGCGGCCGCTTTTTACCCCTCAGCACTGAACCCCATCGCCTGCCTTCGAGGAATGTCCTGCGAGGCGGCGCGTCATTCGTGAATGAAGCGCCTAACCCCGTCGGCCTGTTTTTTCGGAGCGGCTCCTTAATCCATGAAACCATTCGTATTCGGACTGGCTCTCGTTCGTCGCATCATCGTGATCGCGGCTGCTTTCTTCTTCTTCCCTTTTGCTTTCGCAAACGTCCCCGTCGGCCTCAAGCCGGTCGGCGTGGGGTTGGGATCGGCGACCGGTTATTCTTCCGGGCCCTACGCAAACACCATGCTGACCGGCTTTGGTTGGCTGGAGTATGCGCCCTCCACTTGGGGCACCGGGGTCGCCTTTATCAATACGGACGACACGCCCAACCCGCAGTTCAACGCGCGCGGCCTGCCCAAATATCTCAACGCGGGCAAGAGTCTGCGCATGACGCTCTGGCCTTACGGGGTCAACGGCACCAGCTGGCCCGCTGGTTGGCCGGTGCGGGGCGGGACGGGCGTGGGCAAGTGGGTGGTCACCTGGACGGGCAACGCCGACATCCGGATGAACTCCGCGCCGGGAGTGACGTTTGTCGCCGCTGAATCCAGCGGGGCATCCACCGGGGCGCTGCTGAACGGCCGCCGCGTTTATCAGATGACGGCGACCAATCCGCTGGGACATATCATCGTCGTCGCGGTCAACACAGAGGTCACCGACCTCAAAGTCTGGCTGCCCGACCCGGCGGATCCGCAGAACCAATCACTGGAGAATTCCGGCCAGTTCTGGCATCCCCAATTTCTCTCGACCTTGAACGAGATGGATTTTGCCTTCCTGCGTTTCATGGACTGGGGCGCGACGAACGCGAGTCCGGATATGAACTGGAGCGAGCGGCGTCCGCCCGATTTCGCAGTGCAGGGCGGAACGTTGAACCGTCGCAGCCCGGCGCCCGGCGTCGCTGGCATCACTGGCAATCGAGAAACCGGCGTGGCCTACGAGCACATGGTCGCGCTCGCCAACGCCGCGAACAAGGACATGTGGATCTGCGTGCCGCACCTGGCCACCGACGCCTTCGTCACCAATCTCGCGAACCTCATTCGCTACGGTTCGGACGGCACCAACCCCTACACCTCGACGCAGGCCAACCCGGTGTATCCGCCCCTCAATACGAATCTCAAGGTGTGGGTGGAATTTTCCAACGAGATCTGGCAGACTTCGAGCGGTTTTGCGCAAGGTCACTGGGCCCAGGCACAGGCCGATGCGCTCGGAGTGAGCAGGCCGGTGTTCACCGCGCGCCGCTTCGCGCAGGTTTGGAGGATCTTCCAGCAGCAGTTCGGTGGGTCGACGCGCATCGTGCGGCCGGCGACCATCTTCACCGCGGGGGATAGCTACACACTGCCGTTCCTGACCGAGTTGAAGAACTATGGAGCCACCCTTACCCCGGCGGTTTCCGTCGATGTCGTCTCTCCCACCACCTATTTCGGCAACGGCATCCAGGGTTGGGTTTACGAGCAGGCGAATCTCAATCGTGGCACCGCGGACCAGTGGTTCCACACTGCCGCCGATTTTATTTACAACACCACCACGGGCGCCACCCGGCCCGTCTCGGTGCCGCTGAACAACACCCAGCCTTACTGGACCAGCCCGGAGTTTGCGGCGCAGCAGGCAGCCACGTTCGCGGAATGGCGCAAACGGCTTTTCTCCGGATCGAGCGCTCAGGGCGGCGGGCCCGACTCCACCGGAACGGGCGGCGGGTTTTCGGAAACATTACGCGACAATATCTACACGATCTTCGGGCAGCGGATCCCCATCGTTTCCTACGAGGGCGGCCCGTCGCTCTACACCGATTCCCTGGATGGCGGAGATGCACAGGACAATGGCCTCACGGATTTCATTTCTGCGCTCAATCGGGCGCCGGAGTTTGCTGATATTTACCGCATCCAATTGAACATGGCCCGATCCAAGGGGCTCGCCACCCACGGCATGTTTGTCGATGTCAGCAGTTATGGAAAATACGGCCAATGGGGCCATCGGGAATACACGGGCCAGCCGTTCAACGAGGCGATCAAATGGGCGGCCGTCGCCGACTGGGTGGACGATATGGCGGATATCCGCAACATCGACGATCAGGTCGGAGCCCGCCCCTCGTTCGTCACGCCGGGAACCCTGCCGATGGGCCAATCCAACTCGGCCTACTCGCAAGAAGTCGAGGTGACCGGCGGTGATTATGTCGGAGCCGGCACCCCGCATCTCGTGGTGATCGGCAGCCAGCTCAGCCCCGGCCTCGCGCTTGCGCCCGTATCCGGCAATCCCTCGCGCTACCGGGTGAGCGGGACGCCGCTGGACGGCGGCTGGAATTACTTCTACCTGCGGGTGAGCGACGACGACGGTGACGCCGCCTGGCAGGTCTACAGTTTCTACGTCACCGGAGGCCCCAACGTCCTGGTCGAATCGGACCTGCGCGGCGCCTTCACGGGTGCGTCGAGCCTGCCCAAGACCACCACCTACACGGTGGCTCCGACCATCACTTGGTCAGGTCTGGACCGCGGAGCTGTTTACGCGGCAGGAGGAGGTTCGGCCACTGGCTCTGATGGTCGCGGGGTAAGTGTTTTCGCCGACACGAATGCGATCCGTTTCAGCGTGAGCCAGGGCACCGCGAGCCAGACGCCCTCCACACTGGCCTCGGCCATCACGGACAACGAATACTGGAAGTTCACCCTTACACCTCAGGTCGGTTCTCCGCTCAATCTGCGCAAGGCGGAGTTCC
>JAQSWS010000166.1 GCA_029266495.1 Rariglobus sp.
GGGCAGGTGTGGCGCGGGGAGATCAAGAACCGGGCGAAGGACGGCACGTTCTATTGGGTGGACACGACGATCGTGCCGTTTCTCAACGAGCAGGGCAGGCCGTATCAGTTTGTCGCGATCCGCGCCGACATCACGGAGCGGAAGGCGGCGGAGGAAAAGCTGAGGGCTTCGACCAAGGAAGTGATCGACCTGAAGGCGGCGCTGGATGAGCACGCGATCGTGGCGATCACGGATGCGCAGGGGAGGATCACGTTTGTGAACGACAAGTTCTGCGCGATCTCGAAGTATTCGCGCGAGGAGCTGATCGGCCGCGATCACCGGATCATCAATTCGGGATCTCATTCGAAGGAGTTTTTTCACGACCTGTGGTCGACGATCGGGCGCGGGCAGGTGTGGCACGGGGAGATCAAAAACCGGGCGAAGGACGGTTCGTATTATTGGGTGGATACGACAATCGTGCCGTTCCTGGATGCCCGGGGAAAGCCGGTCCAATACGTGGCGATCCGCGCCGACATCACGCAAAAAAAACTCGGGGAACTCGCCTTGCGGGCCAGCGAGCAACGGTTCCGCACGACGTTGGACAACCTGATGGAGGGTTGCCAGATCATGGGGCACGACTGGCGTTATCTTTATATCAACGGGGCGGCGGCGGGGCACAACCGGAGGCCGGCGGAAGGCATGATCGGGCACACGATCATGGAGTGTTTCCCGGGCATCGAAGCGACCGGGATGTTTGCGATGATGCAGGCGTGCATGGCCGGCGGGCCGGCTCATGAAATGGAGACCGAGTTCGTTTACCCTGATGGCATGAGGGCTTGGTTCCACTTGATCATCCAGCCGGTGCCCGAGGGGGTTTTTGTCCTGTCGGCTGATATCACCGCCCGCAAGGAGGCGGAGGCGTTGTTACGGAGGCAAAAGGAGGAGTTGCGCGTGTTGTTCGATCTGATCCCGGCGATGATCTGGTTCAAGGACACCCAGAATCGCCATCTGCGGGTCAACCAGCGGGCGGCCGATGCCGCAGGCAAGACCGTGGCGGAACTCGAGGGCCGGCTTTGCGAGGAAGTTTACCCGAAGGAAGATGCGGACAAGTATTACCTGGACGATCTGGACGTCATCCGGTCCGGACTCCCGAAGCTCGGGATCACCGAAACAATCCAGGATGCGAACGGTCGCGATTGCTGGATACAGACCGACAAGGTTCCGTATTGCGATGAGACGGGCAAGGTGGTCGGCATCGTCGTGGTGGCCCAGGACATCACGGAAAAGAAGCTGGCGCATGAGAAGCTGGCGTCGGAGCGCACCTTGTTGCGCACGCTGATCGATGTCCTCCCGGACGAGATTTATGTGAAGGATGAGGCCAGCCGGTTCGTGGTGTGCAACGAGACCTGTGCGCGCTTCATGGGGGTGTCCGACGCCGCGGAGCTGATCGGCAAAACCGACGCCGATTTCCGTCCACCCGAGGTGGCTGCGCGCTTCCGCGCCACGGAGTTGCGCATTCTGCAGGGCGGCGCTCCGTTTCGCAATCATGAGCATGCGTTCACGCAGGCTGACGGGTCGCAGTTGATCATCGTCTCAAGCAAGGTGCCGCTGCGCGATAGCAGGGGGAATATCATCGGCATCGTGGGGACGGGTCAGGACATCACCGAGCGCAAGCTGGCGGAGCGCCGGCTGGCGACCCAGAGCGCGGTGAGCCGGGCGCTGGCCACATCCGCCTCCATGGACGAGGCCGCGCCGCTTATTTTGGGCGCGGTGGCCGACTCCGAGGGCTGGGACTTTGGCGCGGTGTGGGAGCGCGACGAGGCCGCCGGGGTGCTGCGTTGCCGCGATGTCTGGCGGCGTCCCGGACTTCCCCTGGATGCACTGGAGGCGCGGACGAGGGAGATCACCTTTGCCCGGGGCACGGGTTTGCCCGGTCGCGTTTGGGAGACTGGCGAGGCCCTGCTGATTCCTGATCTGGCCGTGGATTCCGGCTATCCGCGGGCTCCGCTGGCGTTGGCGGCGGGGTTGCGCAGTGCGTTGGGATTTCCGCTCCTGCAGGAAGGGCAGGTGATCGGGGTGATTGATTTTCTGGCGGCGGACGCGCGGGACGCAGACGAAAAGCTGAAGGAAATGCTCGGGTTGATCGGGCGGCAGATCGGGTTGTTCATCCAGCGCCGCCATGCGCAGGACCAGGTGCGCCTGATCAACGCGGAGCTGGAGCGCCGGGTGCTGGAGCGCACGGCCCAGCTCGAAGCGGCCAACAAAGAGCTGGAGGCGTTTTCGTATTCGGTGTCGCATGACTTGCGGGCGCCGCTCCGGGCGGTGGATGGATTTTCCCAGGCGCTGGTGGAGGACTATGGCGCACTATTGCCGGCGGATGGACGCGGTTACCTTGAGACGATCCGCAGCGAGACCCAGCGCATGGGGGAGCTCATCGACGACCTGTTGACGTTCTCGCGTTTGAGCAGGGCTTCGCTTGAGCGCCTGCGCATCGACACGAGCAAACTTGTCCGCGCGGTGCTCAAGGACATGACCGGCGAACTCGCGGACCCGAAGCTCGACATCCGCATTGAGGTGCTGCCGCAATGTCACGGCGACCCTGCGTTGTTGAAGCAGGTTTGGATCAACCTGCTTTCGAATGCGCTTAAATACACCGGGCGTTGCGAACTAAAGCAGATCGAAATCGGCAGCCGGAGCGAAGCGGGCGAGACGATTTATTTCGTGAAGGACAATGGCGCGGGCTTCGACATGCGCTATGCCCACAAGCTGTTCGGTGTCTTCCAGCGCCTGCATCGCGCCGAGGATTACGAAGGAACAGGCGTGGGCCTGGCCATCGTGCAACGCATCGTCCACCGCCATGGAGGCCGCGTGTGGGCCGAGGGCGCCGTCGGCCGGGGCGCGACTTTTCATTTCACTCTTAATCAAAAGACATCCCTATGAACACTCCTGCTGCCGACAGTGTGGAAATTCTTATCGTCGAGGATAACCCCAATGATCTTGCACTCACTCAACGCGCCCTGAAAAAGGCCCGTCTGGCCAACAACCTTCACGTGTGCCGCGACGGCGAGGAGGCGATGGATTTCCTCTTTGGCGAAGGCGCGCATGCCGGGCGGCGCGCCGACCAGTTTCTCCGGGTGGTGCTGCTCGACCTCAAGCTGCCGAAGATCGACGGGCTTGAGGTGCTCCGCCGGATGAAGTCCGACCCGCGCACGAAAGCGATTCCGGTGGTGATGCTCACGTCTTCCAAGGAGCAGAAGGATGTGATCGAAAGCTACAACCTGGGCGTGAACAGTTACATCGTGAAGCCGGTTAATTTCGAGGGGTTTTCCGCCGCGGTGGA